>NZ_JBNNTG010000039.1:0-37680 GCF_050278525.1 Peribacillus sp. NPDC096540
GGCGCAAAGGCGCCGAGGAGGCTCCCGGACCGCCCGCGGAAAGCGAGTGCCCTACGTTCCAATCAACGTTCGAATTTTTAAAACCCTCAAAAAAACTGTAGACAAACTCGATTTTCATCGAGTTTGTCTACAGTCTGAACAGCTCTCATACTTAAGAGCTGTCTCCTATTTTTTCAAGCCATTAATGCCTTAGTGTTACACAGCAAACAATATGTTTGAAGTATAAATAGTAGAGTGGAATTAACTCTTTTGATGTTTCAAGATTACCCTATCCTATGACAGCCGCCTCAAGCCTTGTTCAGTGACTACTCTTTCTTCTTTACCTTGACTGGTTTAACCTGGGCCTTTACAAGTTTCCACCCATCGTTGTAGGTCCATACTGATTTAATCTCCATCAACGGATCACGCTCGTCGGCCCCTTTCACATTTTGAACCCCCACAAGGCCCTTTCCTTTTCCAAAAACGGTCTTGAGGTTCAATGACGAGTAAGGATCAACCAAAAGCTCGGTCGGTTCATTCAACTTTCCATCTTGATAAATACCCAATTCTTCATATTTTTGTTTTCTTGAACTGACATCTATAACCACAGGCTTTTGTCCTTCAATACTGATTTCCGCTTTGTAGCCGTCAAGAAATTGAGCAATTGCAGGAACAGATGGCGGAATCTCTAATTCCTGAACTTTTCCATCTTTGAACGTGTAGGCATAACTATTTAGCAATCGATCCGTACCTTCCATCAAAACAGTGACTAAAACATCCTGAACCCCATCTTTGTTTAAGTCAGCAAGCTTGAGTTCGGGATTATACCCTGCTTTTAGAGGTACGCCAGTTGTGCGGCGGTTGCTTTCAACACTTATCTCTATTTTTTTAAGAAACTTGCTTCCTTTCTCATATGGCAATCCTTGAACCGTGATGATATCTATTTTTTGGTCACCTGTTACATCTCTTTTTGTCGAAATATAGGTCCCATCAACTTGAAAATTTTTATCATGTGCCTCAACTGCTTGATAACTTAAAAAGAGTGAGATGACTAAAACCGCATATTTAAGCAAATCTAACTTTTTCATAGTGATAACCTCGCTTTTTACAAGATATACTAATTAGTCATTTGTCGACGTTTGAATTTTCGACGTTGATCTTTCATAAAGATGGACCAGAAATAATAGAAACCTGGAACTAAAATTGCAAAGCCTACAATATATGTGGCAAATACTGCCCGGAATGAAGTCGGGTCGGTAAAACCTGAGAGGATTGTAACATTCGGATAAATGATATATGGCAAATGAGCAATCCCATAAACATAGCTGCCGATCAAATACTGAATGATAATCACTATGACAGCGATTCGCGGCATTCCTTTAACCTCTCGTTTGGAAAAATGAGGAAGATAAAGTGCAACTCCGCTAATGATAAAAAATACAAGCGAAACGAGTAATAATGCAGAGTTTTTCATCATCCCTTCGTAAAGCCAATTCGCTTCACTTTTTAATGTAATCATCACCATCATAGCCATAACTAACATAAGCGGCCCCGTTATCATCGCGTCCCGCCGGTATATTTTGTATGCTTTCATTTCATCAGCCTGTTTAGAGTAATCAGATAGAAGTAACGATGATAAAAACAGCGTGCTCATAATTCCGAACCCCATAAAGGCATACTCATTTGGACTTGTGAAAAGTTTGAAAAGATTCAGTTCTTCATTTCCTCGCATTCCTTCAACAAACCCAAGATGGGTGATCGGCAAAACACTGATTAATAGCCCGGGAATGATTAATCCTGTTAACCCTGATATATACGTTAGTGCTTTTTCATACTTGTCTACACTATGCGAGAAAACTAAGAACGCACTTCTAATACAAAGAAGCACTAAAATTAAACTGGCGGGAACAATTAATGCTACACCAATGGTAAAAACTGCCCCCGGAAACAAACTATAAATAGCAATGACAAGACCAACTACGAAGGTATTAGTCACTTCCCATGTAGGGGATAAATAGCTGTTTGCTATCTTTGTAGCATTCGTTTCTTCCTTTTTAATGTAGGTCATTGCCCAGAAACCAGCTCCAAAATCCATCGAGGCCATAATTGCATAAAGAAAAATAAAGCCCCATACTAGCGTTATTGCAAGAAGAGCATCACTCATTGGCTTTCCCCCTTTTATGAATTAGAATCGAACAGCCTTACATCTTTCTGTTCGGCGTTATAAATATCATCCATCACAGAATGACGTTTGAAATAATACAAAAGTGTAAACACGACGGATACGCATAAAATGATATATACAAGAATGAACATCGTGAATAAAAATCCTAGATTTTCATAGGAAGTTACCGAATCCGCTGTGGAAAGCATCCTGTATATCGTCCACGGCTGTCTGCCTGTACAAGCAAAAATCCAACCGCATTCAATCGAAATCACCGATAACGGGCCTGCAGCGACAAACAGCCATAGAACCCATCTGGGATAACTATCCTTCTTCAACCACTTATTCCATATTAAAGCAAACAAGGCTAAAGCGATTAAGCCTGAACCAATAATGACCATAGCATTGAATAAGATATGGACATAAAGCGGTGGCCAATATTCTTCTGGAAAATCGTTCAAACCGGTAACGACTGTATCAAAACTATTGCCTGATAAGAAGCTTAATACCCATGGAATTTCAATCCCATACTTCACTTCCTGAGCTTCCCTGTCGGTATAGCCGAAAAAAGTAAGTCCTGCATGATCCTTTGTTTCAAACAAGCCTTCTGCGGCCGCCAATTTTTCCGGCTGTTCCCTATATAAATGCTGGGTGGTCGCGTGACCGTTAAGTGCCGTCAAAAAAGAGAAGACCAATCCTAATACAATGCTGAGCTTTAATGCTTTTTGGTGAAAATTAAATTCAGTAGTACCAAATTTATTCTTCAACATCTTATAGGCTGCAACTGCAGCTACGACAAAAGCACCTGTCGTATAAGCTGTCAGTGCAGTATGTCCTGCTGTTACTAAGAAACTTGGGTTAAAAAAAGCCGCCCAAGGATCAACATCGACAATTTCCCCATTTTCAAACCGGAATCCAGCCGGTGTCCCCTCAAAAGCATGCACATTAGAAATCAAGACAGCTGATGCCATTGCTCCAAAAGCAACAAAGAATAAGCTCACGACACGAGCCCATGGTTTGATTTTTTCAGCAGCATACACGTAGATGGACATGAACAACGCTTCAATCATAAATGCATAAATCTCAATCTGGAACGGAAGTGCCATAACTCGCCCAATCACTTCCATGAATCCAGGCCATAAAAGTGACAGTTGGACACCCGCAATCGTCCCAGTCGGAATCCCTACTCCAAGCAATACCCCTAATGTTTTAGTCCAGCGTTTCGCCATGACAACATACTGTAAATCCTTAGTCTTTTGATACATCAATTCTGCCGCCAACATCATCATCGGCAACCCTACGCCAATCGTTGCAAATATGATATGTACAGCCATATTCGTTCCGAACATCGCACGGGCCATTTGTATATGATCCATACTGTCTTCCTTTCTAACCTTTGTCTCCTGCTAGTATCTCCGTATAAAAGGAAAATATTTAAAAAAATTCCACATACTATGTTTTCTGAGTTTTTGAAGGAATTTAGTAACTTGCTTACCGTTTTTTGAATTTTAGATTTCATTTATTCTGTCGAGGTTATTCTTGGGATATATTATTTGATTTATTAATGCATCTCATAATTTATGAAAGTTGTAAAAATTGTATTCTAACGAGGTGGATTTCAGGATATTTAAATTTAAGTAAATGAGGGATGGCTCCTAGATTTCATTAAGAAAATTAATCCAGTTAAACTAGATTCTGTTAAAAACATAATTTCCTCTCAAATTTTCACAAGTTAAAAAATTGTAGAGTTACTCCAGAGGGGATCATTTTATGATATTAGATGCAAGATATTCATTGTAAGTACTTTGCAATAAGCTTGCTCTTATTGTTTTAAATTACTGCTCGGGAGCACTAAACCCAAGCGCCATAAATAAGGGATGGAGTGCCTGTGCCATTCTTACTTTGTTCCCCCTTTCGAACCAAAGTCAACAATCCTTATATCTATATGATATTTAATATCGGCCTTACTGAATATTTCGTCCCAGTTCTTCTTGTTTTTCTTCCAAAACTTTGGATGCTGATTTTCCACATAACGATACAATCCTGCTACCCCTGTCTTATATTTATGTTGTAATTTCCCAACGATTTTCTCAACATCTTGCTCTACTTTATCCTCTGCAACACGCTCAGCATCTTTTAAGTAGCTTTCTTTAAATGAATTTTCCTTAGTGTACCAATCTTCCGAAAGCCTTCCTGTGTAGCCGATTGATATATTAATCGTCAAATGTTCCCCATTTACCTCTGTTGTAATTTTTCTCCTTGTTCTTTTTATCACTTCAACACTGAAAGGTTTACTATGATGAGATGCTTCTATTATTCCGCCTTTAACCGTTCCGTTCAGCCAATTTATAGTAGAAACCCAAGTTCACATTCTTCAAACTGGGGTTTCAGAATAATATAACTGCAAACACATAAGCAAATGATTGAAAACGAGCACAAAAAATCATGACGTATCACTCTGCAAAGGTCAAATAGAACAAAATGAATAGTTCACTCTGTTCTAAAAATGGAGGAATCCACTATAATTTATCCGAAAATGAGAGATTTTCGCGTAAGAAACAACCATTCATAAAAAATGATTACAAAGAAAGCGTGCAAATGAAATTAGTTCAACTTCATTATGCACGCTTTCGGATGAAATGATGAAATGCAGGTTCATATAGGTATTTTACAGGGGCCTCAAATTACTTAGGGCATACAAGCATTGACTTTTTTTACTTACCCCTTAATTTCCATAGATGAGCTTACAATAAAGTCAGCCTCAGTATTGCTTTTCACTTGATCAATTGTAACCCCGTTCTGCAATTCGATTAATTCCATACCTGATTCGGAAAATTGAAAAACAGCCAAGTCAGTAATCAGGCAATGGATGACATTTTCTCCCGTCAATGGCAGTGTACAGCTCTTTTTCACTTTGGATTCCCCATGCTTATTCACATGATCCATTATGACAACGATTCGTTTTGCCCCTTGGACGAGGTCCATCGCTCCGCCCATTCCTTTTACCATCTTCCCGGGGATCATCCAGTTAGCTAAATCCCCTTTTTCGGAAACTTCCATTCCACCTAAAATGGCAAGATCGATATGTCCGCCGCGAATCATCGCGAACGACTCAGCACTGTCAAAAAAGGAAGCCCCAGCCTTTGCCGTTACTGTTTCTTTTCCTGCATTAATCAAATCCGGATCCACTTCATCTTTGTTTGGATAAGGCCCAATTCCAAGTAAGCCATTTTCCGATTGAAGCATGACATTGAGGTCACCAGGAATCATGTTAGCAATCAAGGTCGGCATGCCGATTCCTAAATTCACACACATACCATCTTGGATTTCTTTTACTGCACGTTCTAAAATTTGTTGTCTTGACATTCGAAAACTCCCCCTTTTTATGCGTTAGTGGTTGTAAGTTTTTCAATTCGTTTTTGATAATGGTTTCCTACAAAGATTTTTTGTACATAAACCCCAGGAGTATGAATTTCATCTGGATCAAGCTCTCCAATATTGACAAGCTCCTCCACTTCGGCAATCGTGATTTTCCCCGCTGTAGCTACTACTGGGTTAAAGTTTCTTGCCGTTTTTCTATAAATGAGATTACCAAACGGATCTGACTTCCATGCTTTGATAAAGGCGAAGTCCCCGACTAGCCCTTTTTCCATAATGTATTTGCGACCATCAAATTCCTTATGTTCTTTACCTTCAGCCACTTCTGTCCCAACTCCAGTAGCTGTATAAAAAGCAGGAATACCTGCTCCACCTGCTCTTAAACGCTCAGCAAGCGTCCCCTGAGGAACTAGCTCAACCTCCAGTTCTCCATTTAAAAATTGTTGCTCAAACAATTTATTTTCACCTACATAAGAAGCAATCATTTTTTTGATTTGCCTATTCTCCAATAATAGACCGAGACCTGCATCATCGACTCCACAATTATTGCTGATAACAGTCAAATCTTTTACACCTTTATCACGCAAAGCATGAATTAGATTTTCTGGAATTCCACTTAATCCAAAACCGCCAACAACAATCGTTGCTCCATCCTCAATTTGTTGAATGGCACTATCCAAAGAAGACAATAATTTTCCCATTTTCTCCATCTCCATTTCCTAGTTTATTCTTTTAAATAAACAGTGATGCTGAAAAAGCAAGGATGAACACTGTAACCGTTTTCAAGATCGTAATAACAAATATGTCTTTATACGACTGCCGATGTGTCAATCCAGTAATCGCAAGTAAAGTAATTACGGCACCGTTATGTGGAAGCGTATCCATTCCTCCGGATGCCATAGAAGCAATACGATGAAGCATTTCCGGGCTGAACCCAACAGTTTGTGCCACCTGCAAGTAGTGACTTCCCATTACCTCTAATGCAATAGAAAGTCCACCAGAAGCTGATCCAGTAATTCCTGATAGCACATTGACTGCGACTGCTTCCGAAACGAGTGGATTGCTGCTTGCGTTGAACACCCAATTTTGAATCATAGAGAATCCAGGAAGCGTTTTCACAACATTTCCAAAACCAACCTCAGAAGCGGTATTGAAGATTGCTAGTAAAGAGCCCATTGCCGCAGCTGTTAAACCACTTGCAAGTTTGACCTTTATCCGTCCAACATTCAAAAGCATCGCTGCTATAATCCCGATTGTGAGTGCAACAATTAAAGACCAAGAAGAAGTTACTGAGCTTACATCAGCAATATTGAAGGTTTCCTTTAACATCGTGCTATCATACCAGTGCTTTACGGAGATAGCACTGCGACTGAAAGCGAAATTGAACGCAACCACAAGGACAAGTGGTACGATGGACAGCCAAAAGTTAGGCAGGTTTTTCTGTTCTCCACTTTCGGGTTCATTAGTATGTCCTTCCCCGTAACCTTCACCTTTTGCTAGCGCTTGTTTACGACGATGTTCTAGCCAGATCATTCCACCTGTGAATACCATGATTGCGCCAATAATTCCGATTAATGGTGCCGCATAAGTATCTGTTCCGAAATAATTGGTTGGTATGATATTTTGAATCTGCGGTGTTCCAGGAAGAGCATCCATCGTATAAGTGAATGCACCCAGCGCTATAGTTCCTGGCAATAACCGTTTTGGAATATCCGCCTCTTTATAAATCGCTGCAGCAAATGGATAAACTGCAAAGGCTACAACAAACAGTGAAACCCCACCATATGTCAGTGCTGAACAGGCCAGTACTACAGCAAGAATGGCCCTCTTGGAACCTAGTGATTTAACGATGGTCTTGGCAATAGATGCTGCTGCACCGCTCATCTCCATTACTTTACCAAATATAGCACCTAATAGAAAAATTGGGAAGAATGATTTTACATAGTTTGCTGCATACGTCATATATGTCTCTGTATAACTAGGTAACAAATGACCACCAGATAATATGACCGCCAATAACGTAACAAGCGGTGCTATGATAATGACCGGATAACCCCTATAAGCTAAAAAGATTAAAAGTCCAAGAGCCACAACAATGGCTAAAATTTGAATCACCAATATAATTCCCCCTTTTCTTTTCTCCCATTGCCCCCAAAAATTCACATTTCCAATTGGCTAATACCATCCGAGTCTGCCTTCCCCAAGTCAAGCTGAATGATTTTACTACTACTTCCGCCTATTGATAATGCTTTCAACAAACTATGAAACTTTAGAATTACTCCCTATCCATTTTCCCAATCGTAGCCCTTTGTAAAATGACAGATGGACCATTCAATAAAATACCTATGCAATAATCGTGCCAACATAAATTAGATTTACAATTACTCATCTATCAAAACATTTTAAATCATTTTCCCTCCCCATTTTATTAACTCTAAAAGATAAAATCATCTAAAACTGTTCAGATTTCTTTACACTCTGTTTATAACCTTCAAAAAAGTGTAAGCCTTTTCAAACACTATTCAAATTACCTATCGTATTATGAACGGATTTCTTAACACATTCATAAAAATTTCCAAACAATAAAAAAGTACCCTATGCAAATGCAAAGGGTACTTTTCTACAATCATAAACCATACTTATTCATTTTCTCATAGAGTGTCGTCCGACTAACTCCGAGTCGCTTTGCCGTTTCGGATTTATTACCTGAAGTCATTTCCAAACAAGAAAATATTGTAGCACGTTCGGTTTCTTCCATTACTTCAGCTAAAGTGCGGATAGGGTA
Source organism: Peribacillus sp. NPDC096540 (assembly GCF_050278525.1). Lineage (NCBI taxonomy): Bacteria > Bacillati > Bacillota > Bacilli > Caryophanales > Bacillaceae > Peribacillus > Peribacillus sp. NPDC096540. The sequence goes on from NZ_JBNNTG010000039.1 coordinate 8,307, forward strand.
TTGTTCTTTATGACCCGTTATTTCTTCAGGAAAATGCTTGGAATCTATCATTTCCTCTTCTTCAACAATATTCAATGCTCGTTCAATGATATTTTCCAGCTCACGAATATTACCCGGCCAATTATATAGACGAAGTAGACGTAAAGCTTGATCACTCATGCCCTGTACATTCTTTTTCATAAGGTTTTGGTATTTTTCAACAAAATAATTCACCAGAATTTCAACGTCCTCTAATCGCTTCCTTAAGGACGGAACGTGAATTTGCATGACCTTTAACCGATAATACAAATCAAGCCTGAACTCCCCTTTTGAAACCATTTCTTCTAGATTGCGGTTCGTTGCCGCTATTACCCGTACATCAATCTGAACACTGCCCGTAGAACCGACCCGCTCAATTTCTTTCTCTTGTAAAACACGAAGCAATTTCACCTGCATATGCAGTGGTAGCTCACCAATTTCATCAAGAAAAATTGTCCCTCCATCAGCTGCTTCGAACTTACCTGCCTTCCCGCCTTTTTTTGCACCGGTGAAAGAACCCTCTTCATAGCCAAAGAGCTCTGACTCTAGCAATTCTGCAGGGATAGCTGCACAGTTTACTTTAACGAATACACCCATCGCTCGTCTGCTTTCATTATGAATTGAATGGGCAAACAGCTCCTTACCTGTTCCGCTTTCACCCAGTATCAACACATTTGAGTCACTTTTAGCTGCAATTCTGGCTTGAACTTTTACTTCCATAAGAGCAGGACTTTTCCCTATTATATGATCAAACGTATAGGATGCTTTATTTCTCTCGCGAAAATCACCTTTATACTTTTTAAGCTCTATTTCCAATAAGTTTACCCGTTTGGAAAGAGCTGTAAATTGCCCGACATTTTTAAATAATATCTTCCCGACCGCCCCTACGATTTTACCTTGTTTCAGAATCGGGGAACGGGTCGCAATAATGTAATTATTTTTAATTTTTTGTAATTCAGCGACTTCTTGTTTGCCAGTTTTGGCTACTAAATGCATACGGGTATTTTCGATGACCTCCGTTACATGCTTCCCAATTGAGCTTTCCTGATCAACCCCAAGAAAATCAGCATAAGCATGACTCAACATTTGTACATACCCTTCCGTATCGACCATAACCAATCCATCATAGGCAAATTCAATAATATCTTTAAAAAGGATTTCTTCATGATTATCAATATTAAGAAAATCATTTTTATTGTTCGTAAATAACAGGAAATAAAATTGATACTCCTCATCAACCAATTGAACAATCACTTTTCTAACAATCACATTATTACCGTTCAAAAAAAAAGGCGTATTTACAGCTGACGATAGATTTTTTTTGATTATCAACGTTGTTTGCTGATCAAATTGATCCTCAGAAAATCCCTCAGATAATACGCGATTGTATAGGACGATTTCTTTTTCATTTTTCGTTACCAAAATCCCAAAAGGTAATTCTTCCAATATCGCTTTCACTAATTCTAATTGAACCGTTTTATTATCATGGGCCATACCTATTCTCCTTAATCCATCTGATGTTTACCATTATATCATAGGAAAATAAGGCCACGGCACCTTTACCGTTCAACAATCAGCGCTGTACCCTGCCCGCCACCAATACATAAAGTTGCAAGGCCCGTTTTTGCACCTCTACGCTTCATTTCATACAATAATGTAACCAAAATCCGCGCACCAGAAGCACCTACAGGATGGCCAAGTGCTATCGCACCGCCATTTACATTCACTTTTTCTGGATCCAGTTCAAGGTCCTTCAGCACAGCGAGTGACTGTGCCGCAAAGGCTTCATTCACTTCCATTAAATCAATTTCATCAATATTCAAATCCGCTTTTGCTAAAGCTTTTCTTGTCGCAGGCACTGGACCGTATCCCATGATTTTCGGATCAAGCGCAGCATTTGCATATGACTTGATCGTTGCTAAAATTTCTAGTCCAAGATCGTCAGCTTTTTCTTTAGACATCAGCACCAGCATCGCACCGCCATCATTGATTCCAGACGCATTTCCGGCCGTAACCGTTCCATTTTCCTTAAAAGCAGGTCGAAGTTTCGTTAGCTGGTCTATCGTTAGCCCATGGCGTGGATGTTCATCTTGGTCAACTAAGATCGTTTTTCCTCTGCGTTTATATTCAACAGGGACGATTTCATCTACAAATCGACCTTCAATTTGGGCCTTTTCAGCCTTCAACTGACTATGTAAAGCAAATTCATCCTGCTTTACACGACTGATTTCCCACTGTGCCGCAATATTCTCGGCCGTTACACCCATATGATACTTATTAAAAACATCCGTTAAGGCGTCATAAGTCATTGAATCCACGACTTCGGCATTCCCCATCTTCTGTCCAAAACGGTAATTCGGAAGTAAATACGGGGCATTGCTCATGCTTTCAATACCACCAGCAAGAATCACATCGGCATCACCAAGGGCTATGAATTGGGCCCCCATAATTACCGTACGGAGCCCAGACCCGCAAAGCTTATTGATGGCCATAGCCGGTGTTGTTTCCGGAACTCCTGTATGAATCGCAACCTGACGTGCCACATTTTGCCCTAACCCGGCCGATAGAATATTCCCAACCAATACCTCATCGATCATGTCAGCCGAAATATTTGCCCGCTTAATTGCTTCCTTAGCTGCTACCACTCCCAATTCAACCGCTGAAACATTGGCAAGACTACCTCCAAACGTACCAACTGGTGTTCTTGCTGCTCCTACAATCACTACTTCTCTCATAATACTTCCTCCTTCTCCATTTTTAATTTTCCTAGTTTAATAAAATTACGGTCCCTCTCATTGATTTTCTGAGAAACGGTAGATTCCTCATACGTGAAAATCCCTTCACCTGACTTCGCCCCAAGCTTCCCCTTTTCCACTAAATCACGAATAATGATCGGGGCTTGCTTACTTTGATCCAACTCTGGTGCAACATTATCAAAAACGCGCTGCCATGTATCAAGTCCCCCAAAATCAGCAATCTCGATTGGCCCAGTAAACGCCCAACGAAATCCAGGTCCCGCTGTAATGGCTGTATCAATATCCTCAGCAGTAGCTACGCCCTCTTTTAAGAGATAAAAGGCTTCCCGCATCAAGGCAGTTTGCAGACGATTGGCAATGAATCCAGCTATTTCTTTTTTTAAAAGAATCGGAGACTTGCCTATTTTACGAATTAAATCAAGTGTAGCCTCGACGACTTCCGGCTTTGTTTCATTATGCTGAACAATTTCAACTAAAGGAACCAGATGCCCAGGATTAAAAAAATGCGCGATTATCATCCGGTCCGCAAACGAAGCTGTCTCCATCAATCGCGAAATCGGGAAGGTCGATGTATTTGATGCAATAATTGCATCCTCTTTCACTATTCGCTCCAATTGTTGATATAGATCTAACTTCAATTCAATGACTTCCGGAATAGCCTCAATTATAAAGTCAGCATCCCTGACGGCCTCCTTCAAGCCAACCGTATATGTAATATTAGATAAAGCACCCTGCTTTTCCTGTTCAGTCATAGCACCTTCTTCAATAAGCAGGGATAGATTCTCAGATATTCGATCTTGGGCTTTCGATAGAAACTCTTCCTTAATATCGTTGATAGTGACGAAATACCCGCTAACTGCAAATGACTGAGCGATTTCACTCCCCATTACACCTGAACCGATAATTGCTATATTTTTTATCATCTCGTTTCTCCTTTCATATCCATGAAATTTCCTACATTTTACTCAACTTATATACATGCAATATCCATGCCAACCCTAAGAGTAAATAAAAATCTTTTGTTATTTTGAAAATTATGATAGACTCTAAATCAATAACCATCCCCCCATATTTTTATTACCTTCCCTTGATATTTTAAATTTGCTTTTATATGAATATTCCCTATATCAAACTTAACTTTTTGACAGATTTAGACCATTACATTTTTTTTGGAGGAATGTAATATGGTTAAAGATAAAGTGGCGATCATTACGGGGTCTGCTAGAGGAATCGGTTTTGAAATTGGTAAGATCTTTGCTGAAAATGGAGCAAAGGTCGTACTGTCAGACCTTAATCAAATTACAGTTGAAGAAGCAGCTCTAGGTTTAAGAAACAAAGGCTTGGAAGTCACCGGCTTTAAAGCAGACGTAACTAATGAAGAAGATATTATTCAACTAATCAAACAGACCAAAAGGAAATATGGCCGAATTGATATTTTCATTAATAACGCCGGCCTTCAACATGTTGCTCCGATTGAAGAGTTCCCAACTGAAAAATTCGAACAGATGATCAAAATCATGCTGACCGCTCCATTCATAGCAATTAAAAACGTTTTGCCTATTATGAAAGAACAAGGATTAGGCAGAATCATTAATATCTCTTCCATTAATGGACTGATTGGATTTGCTAATAAAGCAGCGTACAATAGTGCAAAACACGGTGTAATTGGATTGACGAAAGTCGCAGCCCTTGAAAGCGCATCTTCGGGAATTACAGTAAATGCCCTTTGCCCAGGATATGTGGACACACCTCTCGTACGCGGCCAACTGGAAGATCTAGCAAGAACAAGACAAGTGCCCCTAGAAAGTGTTTTGGAAGAAGTTATCTATCCGCTCGTCCCACAAAACCGCTTACTCGACGTAAGTGAAATCGCCGACTATGCCATTTTCCTCGCTAGTGACAAAGCCCGAGGCATCACCGGCCAGGCTGTTGTGTTGGATGGTGGTTATACAGCTCAATAAAAAGAAAAGAGCTACTACAAGAGGACTTTAACCCGGATAAAGGACACTTAATAAAGTGCCCTTTATCCGGGTTTTTCTTTGTATCCTGCGAATGAAACAAAAGAATAAATAAGATGTTATTTTTTATGACAAAAATGGTAGGCCATATCAAAACAAAAAAGAAAGAAAAAAAGAGTTAGTAGCTATTAACCACTCACTCCGCAGATTTCAATTTCATAGATACAAAATAATTTCATAATATTTAATCCTAAAGTTATAAATAAATTCTAAAAAAACGTCTTAAAAATCTCTTGGTGCTGACTACATTCATTGCAGATATATTCTATTTCTAATGCATCTTCTCTTACTGTATGAACTGTTTCTTTTTTACACGTTTCACAAAATCTTTTTTCGTTTATTTCTTCCATTACTAGTCACTCTCCGTGTTCATCTTATTTGGTGCCACTCTAGGCTGTTAGGATATTTTGTGTAGCTATTATATTTTGTGAATAATTAAAAGAAAAATACCATTTTTTCCTGGAAGACCTCCATAATGGAAAAGAAGAAAAGAATTCAGAGACAAAAAAACAACATTCTGATGCCTAGGAACAAGCAGGCTCTGGGTGCCCAAATATACGTACCAGCCTTTGGTTATAGTAAATTATACTTGTTCCTTGAAATTTCAAGTTACCTTAAAGCACCACTTAGCTTGCATTAATAATATTAATATTCAGAATTATTTGTCGGTATTTCCCCCATTTTGTTGCTAATTATTCTACCTATATAAACGACCATTTTTGAATTGCTACCTAATATTCCCTAATTGCCTTACTTTGCTTCAAACCATTCAAGGGTATGGTCAAAAAAGTACCACCTGACCATCACCCTTGAAAATCACTTTTAAGACCACATTTTAATGCACTAGGACCAGAAAATCATGCGAATAAGGAAGTACTATGCATTGGCTGAACTTTGGCTTTAGGACTCAATATAAGCTTTAGCATTATTGACTGCAGTAGGACCTTCACCAAATCCTGATGTAATTAATTTAACCTTTCCTTCATACGTACAAATATCCCCGGCAGCGTATATGCCTGAAACATTTGTTTCTTGCTTGGTATTAACTATAATTGAATTTTTCTCAAGTTTTAGACCCCATTCTTTAATTGGGCCAAGAGAGGAAACAAAACCATAGTTAACAATTAGGTCATCTATATCAACTAGTTCTTTTTGTTGAGTCTTAGTGTGTTCTACGACAATTTTAGTGATTTGATCTGCTCCTACCAGCTCTGAAGGAACATAAGGTGTTTTGACTTCAATAGACGAATTCATCAATTGGTTTACACTATGTTCATGAGCACGAAATTTATCTCTTCGATGTATCAATGTTACTTTTTCAGCGATAGGCTCAAGCATAAGTGCCCAATCAAGAGCCGAATCTCCACCGCCTAGAATCGCTACTTTTCTTCCTTTGAATCGAGTCATGTCATTCACAAAATAATGTAAATTCTTGTTTTCAAACTGTGTTGCATCTTCTAGTTCTAATTTACGAGGCTGAAAAGCTCCATTCCCTGCAGTAATAATAACTGATTTAGAAAAATGAGTATCTAGGTTTGTAGTGATTTTAAATGTCTCCTCTAATTCATTAGGTATGACGGCTGTTCCTTCATTTTTATCTAATGTTACAAAAGCAATACCTTCTTCATCGTAATCATAAATTTCAGGGGCTGTAGCTCCACAAGCAATACAAGTTTCTTTATTAACAATCGTATAACTAGCCATTTCCCCTCGTTTTCTCTCCTTTCTAAATTCCAGTTTCTACCCAGGGCTCTTACAAATCTGGTTGTAGAAATCTGGGTATTTCCTATGCTTTTTCTATTTACTTATTCTTGCTCAGATTCTCTATGTTTCCAAATTAATGCTTCACTGAGTATTGATAATTACTCATTATGTAAGTCCTAAGTGTTCAGACACTTTAATATGAACACATATTTTAGTTGGTAATTGAATGACATACGTTTACATATCAAAACGTTCTAGCAATTCAATAATCACTTTATATGTCGATGTCGTGTCCATATATGCATATCGTCCTTTTCCGTTAAAAAAGTTACCTGTCTGAATGACCGGATAGCCCATTTTTTCCAACATCTTCATTTTCTCATCCAGGTCTTTAACGACAAACGAGATATGGTGAACTCCTTCGCCATACGTTTCAAGATGATGCTTCCAAGTGCTCGGAGAATCGCCCGGCTCAATCAATTCAATTTGAATTAATGGCGTATTGAAAAACATATATCTTGATTTTCCTTCAGTAGGCTTTCCTTTGTAAATCACATTTGTTGCCTCAGGGGAACCAGAGTGAATGATCGACGGTTTTTCCATATCTAGCAATCTACAGAAGGCATCTGCAGTCGTATCAAGGTCTTTAACGACAATTGCAAGCTGTTCTACTTTGTTAGTCCCTAAAAGCGGCTGAACGCTGTCATCTTCCGGTTTTTCCCACTCTGTTTGCCTCGGTTCTGCACTCTCAAGCAGTTCAACTAACGTTTTATGATCATCTAGTGTATCTACATATACATACCGGCCGTCACTCGAGGTAAATTCACCTGTTTGCAATACTGGGTATCCACTTTTCTCCATCACAGGAAGCCTCTTTTGGATAGAGTCAACATCAAAAGCAATATGATGAATTCCTTCACCTACTGTATCCAAAAACTCACGCATTGTTCCTGGATTTTTATCCGGTTCTATGAGTTCGAATTGGACGGTTGGTGTATTTAGAAAAGCAAGTTTAGATTTTGAATCTGTTGGTTCACCTTTAAAAATCACTTTCGAAACAGTACTGTCACCAGTTAGAAATGGTTCAACCTTCTTAATGCCTAACAATTTTGCAAAAGCTACATTAGCAGATTCAATATCTTTTACAACAAATGCAAGCTGATTAATATTTCTATTGCCTAATAGTGATTCAGTCATGTTTATTAACCTTTCTAACGTCTATTTATTTAAATTATTCATTCAGCCAAGTCCCCGCACTGACAATCCACCATCACTAGAAATAACTTCACCGGTAATCGCGCGCGCTTCGTCAGAAGCTAACAGCACATACGCAGCAACGTGATCTTCTGGCAACTGGGCAAGTTGAAGTGGGTTTCTTTTTTTAATGCTGCTTGCTTTCGTATCATTATCCACGACTTTAACAAATGGGCGCAGAGGTGGAATGACCGATAATGCTGTCAGTGTACCACCAGGCGCTACAGCATTTACCCGAATATTTGGAGCGAGTTCGAAAGCAAGTTGGCGCATTAATCCGATTTGAGCGTGCTTACTTGCTGTGTACCAAACGCCGCCGCCATCAGGATAGAAACTTGCACCAGATACAGTAAAAATAATATTGCCATTAGATTTCTGCAGTTCTTCAAGTGCTGCTTTCGCACCAAAGAAAGAGCCTTTAACGTTAATATTGAGCAGGAAATCATATGCTTCGGAAAGTGCATCGGGTGTTACTTCGGCAAATTTAGCAAATCCATCGAAGACTCCTGCATTAGCGATGAAAACATCTAACTTTCCAAATTGCTTAACAGTGGCCTGTACAGCCTTCTCATTGTCTTCGTATTTGCTTACATCTCCTTGGTTAATGAGAATTTCTTCACCAAATTCCTCTTTCATTTTCTTTAGCGTTTCTATAGAACGACCGATAATGCTGACTTTTGCCCCTTCTTGTATAAAACGTCGAGTGACAGCTTCTCCTATACCCGAATTGCCACCAGTAATCAACACTACTTTATCTTTTAAGGCCATTGCCATTGTAACCAACCTCCTTGTTATCTTTTTTACGATACTTACTGTTATACGAAGATAGCAAGATTCCTTGTATTTATTGTTGTTTGATCAACAATGAATATCCGTTTGGAAAGTTTCCATTTACCATCTTCGAATATGAATTCATCATTTCGTTCCCCCGAAATCAAATCGTGTTGAATATCCGTGCTACGGCTTCGATAGATAAGTAGATAGCTCTTAACGACTGCCTTTTGACCTTCAACAAAGTCTTTAACACGCACGTTGCTGACAAAACGCCGCGTTCTTGAAGGAGGAATTTCCGCCCATGCATAATCCGTTTTCAAACGATCTACGCGGAGCTTAAGTAATTCAATATCATCATTAAATGTAAACATATTTGTTGAATAATCGGGACGTTCAACTCCTTCCTTATTGACACGTACGGGCATTTGATAACACAAACTCGAATGCATAAGGTCGAACCATTCATCAAATTCGATATCATCCAGTAATTGTGCTTCATCATACAACCACTGTTCAAATTCACATTTAATAAGCATTTTTTCCACGTTCATTTTTCTTCCCCCTCCCGCTTATCATTTCGTCATTAATTCCAACCAGTATTTATAAAAATTCCGTTGGCTTGCTTCTGTGAATTTATCATCGTAAGCAACACCTGGTCCGATAAAATCAACAGGTTCGCGATGAAGACCCATTGTATAATTATAAGTTAAATTCTTTAGAAAAGGCATCGGACCCTGGGCGGCTTCAGTAATGTCCGTAAATACTTCCGTATCATCTTGCTCAAAAATGCCAGATGGGCTAAAAGTCAAGATAAACGAATCTCTTGAACGATTTTTCCAATCTTGAGAGGCATTTTTTTCAACGAGCATCCAAGCGATTACTTCCATTTTATTGTGACTTATTGGCCGCCACATTCTAATTGAAGTGTTAGAGATAAACTGGTCTTTAATTTTTGTATGAGAAATTAAAAATGATAAGTTCGGGAAAACGTTTCCAATCATATTTTTTAAGTTTGATAACACCTCATATTGTTCTTCTGACAAATTACTTTTAAATTCATTTTTCAATTCTTCCGGGAAAGCAAAGTCAGTGTTAGGTGTTCCTAAGTTTAGTCCATGTCCGTTTTCCGTATGAATTTGAAAACCACGCTTTGAATACGTTGCATTGGGTACCATGCCTAGTTTTGCAATTGAACCATGTGTGACCATCGTATGATAGGAATCACCAACAAAGTTATCAGAACCTACTTTCCAGTTAGAACTAACAACAAATCGTTGAGGAACCCCGATTACTTCCATTTCTGCCCGTCCTACAAGGATATCTAAATACCATTTAATATCACCTAGAAACTCTTCAAGCGGCTCTACATCTTCATTCCATGTTCCAAATAAAAGACCTTTATAAGATTCAAGCTTCACTTGGTGAAGCCCCATTTGTGAACGGTCAAGCGTACCGCCATAAATATCTTTTTGAAGTGGCACACCCACAAGCTCTCCTGTGTTTTTAAAGTTAAATCCATGATATGGACACGTAAATAAAGTCTTGTTACCTTTGTCAGCCCGACAAAGTTTCATCCCACGATGGGTACACATATTATAAAAAGCACGAATTTCCCCTTCATTATCACGTGTAATAATGAGCGAATATCCGGCGAGGTCACGTGTCATGTAGTCCCCATTGTTTGGGACTTCAGATTCATGACCGACAAAGACCCATGTTTTCAAAAATACTTTTTCATGTTCTATATCGTAAACCGCTTGATTGCCAAGGAGGTAAGCAGGAATTACTCCTTCCTCTGGTTTGACCGTTTCGTTCATATAGTTAACAACTTGCTCTTTGGACATTTCTTCTAAGGATTTATCAGTTTTAAGCATACTTGTAGTCTCCCCTCTATGAACATGACATGACTTAAATCAATTATTACCCAATTTGAACACTCTTTTCTTTGTTTTGCAGTGTAGCCAATACACTTAACGCAGCTAAGTAACTCGTTTTCGGATTGTTTGGCATCGGATCATTTTCTACTTCAAGTTTAAGTTTTCCGAATGAACCTGACGCTTCAATAAGGTGAATATTTTTCAATACATATGGATCGGCAATGATTTTCACTTTCGTCTTTTCAGAACCGAGACCAGCCAAAGACAATACAATAGCAACATTAATATTTCTCGGAAACTGCTTAATTGCTTCCGCAGCAGAACCTTCGAATAATACCGTTTCTTCTTCTAAAGAAGAACCTGCAGGCAACGCGCTAGGCGGTTTTCTCGTGGTAATACACACGGATTCAAGTCCATTAACTGCTTTTGCCGATTTAAGTACATCGAGACCTCCGATTGCACCGGACGGCAGGAAAATATTAACGTTATTTTTTCGGCAGAGGCGTATAATATTGTCTTCATAATCAGCATCGGCCATTACACCTATGCTGCTTAATAAAAGATTTTTTCCGCTTTTAAGCACTTTCAATGCGTACTCTTCAGCAGCTTCAATTGTTGCTGCTTCTATGACTAAATCCACATCTGAATTAAGAAGAGAGTCAACATCACTATAAGACTGTGTCTCAAATTCTTCAACTAGTTGAGCTGCTATTTCTTCACGGCGTGCATAAATCGAAACGATTTTCCCTCCTGGAAGAAGTCCGTCTTTATTTATTGCCTGAAGCAGAAATTTCCCGATATTACCGCATCCAATTAGCCCTAGTTTCATGTAATTTCATCCTTCCTCAATCAGCAAACCCATATGAGTCTGCAAAGAATTCAAGTCCACAATGTCTCGTTTCGCGGGAAACACCACTTTCTTTTAAACCAGGGAAATCGAGAGCCAATTCGCTGAAAACGGTATGGTTATTATGGAAAACCGCTCCTGCTTCGAGACGATCTGCCATCTCAATAGCTAATTCTTCATTCACAGTCCAAACAGACGCACGCAAACCAAATTCGCTATCATTCGCTAACCTTACCGCTTCATCAACATCTGAGAAAGGCAAAATAGGGATGACTGGTCCAAATTGCTCGACCCGGACCACTTCGCTTTGCTGATCGACTCCTGTAATAATAGAAGGAAGCATATAATAACCTTGATCCCATGTTTCTGGATTAAGTTGAATTCCAGTAGTGACTACTTTTCCACCAGACTTAGCCGTACGTTCGATCAACTCATTCACATAGTCAAACTGTGCTTTATTATTCAATGGTCCCATTGTTACATCCGGCTGAATGCCATCACCAACCACGATTCGGCCAAACTCTTTGGTTAATTTTTTCACAACTTCGTCAAAGCGTGATTCATGGACATACACTCGTTTAACAGCAGAGCATACTTGGCCTGCAGCTCGTAAAATACCCATTCTCAAACGTTTGATTGCTGCTTCATCCATGTTGGCATCTTCCAAAATAATAGCAGGATCATTACCGCCAAGTTCCATATAAACTTTTTGTAGATTTCCTGCCGATTTCTTCATGATTTCTTTTCCAGTTTCTGTACTGCCGACAAAAGCAACGGTACGCACACGAGAATCAGAGCAAAGCGTGTCTCCGATTGCTTTTCCTGAACCAGACACAATATTAATGACTCCTGGGGGAAAATGTTCAGCTACCACTTTTAAACAAGTCATTATCGTTAACGGGCAATTTGTAGCAGGTTTCACAACAACTGTATTGCCTGCTAAAATCGCTGGTATGACTCGTTTAAATGTCAATATCATCGGAGAGTTCCACGGTGTGATAATTGCCGTGACACCTCTCGCTCTTCTTCTGACTTGTACATTTTGATTTCCTGGGAGCACTTCTGGTTGCCACCAATTAAGTACCTCTGTTGCACAGCCCTTCATGACCTCAACACAACGTAGTAAATCCTTTTTAGCTTCAACAAGTGTTTTTCCATTTTCTCGAACAAAAACTGTGACATTTTCCTCAATTATTTTAGCCAGTTCCTCTGCCGCTGTATTCATCCGGGTAGCCCGGTCCTTTACATCAGAGCGAGACCAGGTTTCATAAGCCTTCACTGCCACTTCTATCGTTTCATTTACGATTTCCTCAGAACAAATTGCCACTTGGCCGACTACTTCTGACGTGTTTGCGGGATTGATTACATCAACTGTTTCTGTTATTTCTTTCCATTCTCCATTAACAAGGTATTTACCTGAAACAACCGGATATGTCGAAATCATTCTCAATCCTCCATTAAAGTTTTTTTGGTTTAAATGCTTCGGCTGCTCCTGGAGGTCCACCAAACGGCTTTGCCATTGGTCCCACAGCTTCCATATCAACAACGATCATTGAAGGCTTACGTCTTTCTTTTGCTTTTTTCAGTTCGCTTACAAATTCATCTCCAGAACCAATCCGTACAGCATCGAAGTGCATGGACTCAGCAAGTTTCACAAAATCTGGACTCAATAAATCAACTGCTACTTGGCGCCCATAGGCAGCTTCTTGAATATTGCGGAGAACACCGTAGCCTGAGTCATCAAATAATACAATGATAACAGGTAAATTTTCTTCAGCTGCAGTAACCATTTCCCCGACATTAACCATAAAACCGCCATCTCCAGCCATCAGCACAACTGTTTTATCTTGACAGCCCATTTGTGCGCCAATAGCCGTTGGAAGGCCTTGACCAATTCCGCCACCAGATGCATGAATAGAAGTTCTCGGTTCATAAATTTCAAATAAACGGCTGCCCCAAACGTTTGCCTGAACAGTAACATCACGAACAATAATGGTATCGTTCGGCAATATTTCTCTCATGCCATCTACAAATTGCTCATACGGTCCAAGCGTTTCACGCAGTTGAACGCGCACTTCATTTCTAAGTGAACGGACTTCACTTACATAAGAAGGATCTGCATAAACTGATTTTTCTTCAAGCTTTTGGATGAGGGCTACTAACATATCTTTCGCATCGCCAACCAAACCTATAGTCGACTTATAGTTACGGTTAATTGCCTGAAAATCCGCATCGATCGCAATATGCTCTTTGGGTACTGGTACTTTCCAGTTAGACGTTTCATTCCCTCTAAAACGAACACCTACGCTGATTAACAAATCCGCATTTTGCAAAAACTCTTTTGTGGACTCATAAGCCGCGAAATGTCCTATGCATTGTTCGTGGTTTTCGGGAATCGAACCTTTTCCTGATTGGCTTGTTAAAACTGCCGCACCAAGAATTTCCGCCAATTTTTGCAGCTCTTGCGAAGCATTTGCACTTATGACACCACCTCCAGCCCAAATCACTGGACGGCGCGCTTCAACCATTTTATCCACGGCTTGTTCAGGAATAAATGCCGTTGATTGTTTTTCAGATGCTGCAACTTGGATTCCATCGAGAGAAATATCCTCGATAATTGCCGATTGATAGTCAATTGGAATTTCCAATGTAACTGGTCCTGTTGGCGCAGTTAACGCTTCTTGAATGGCCTTTCTTACTACTGCAGCCGTTTGTGCCGGATTTCTAAGCCTTACAGCATTTTTACAAGCACCGCTCATCATCGAGAGCTGGTCTTTACACTCATGTATGTATCCTCTACCTGTTCCAAGATATGTTGAAGCGACTTCGCCGGTAAGATGAAGAAGGGGAACACCAGCGGCCCAAGCTTCTACTAATGAACCTGCCGCATTTCCTGCTCCTGTACCTGTACTAGTAATTACTACACCTAGTTTTCCAGTCGCACGTGCATAACCATCGGCCATATTGACTGCACCGCTCTCTCCACGTGAACAGATGAGTTTAATGCTTCCTTCTCTAAGAATCGCATCATAGATAGGCATATTATGAATACTGACAATCCCGAAAGCAGCTTCTACGTCAGCTTGCACTAGCTCTTTTACGATGGAATCGGCGGTCGTAAACTCTATTTCTTCTTGTTTTTTCATATTGTTATCCTACCTTTTTTAAGTAATATTATTAAAGCGCTTTACCTATTGCTCCTGCAGTTTCAATCGTCGATCCAGCTACATAACTCGCTTTATCTGAAGCAAGAAATACAATAACACTAGCGACTTCTTCCGCCTCACCTACACGGCCGAGTGGAATATTGCGTTTTTTCGCAAGATCGCCATAATATTCCTCCGGGTCCATATCAGGTGCATTTTTCAATCTTCTGCGCTCCCATTGATCAGTCCGTATCAATCCGAGGCTAACTGAGTTCACCAAAATATTGTCAAAGGCTAGTTCCTGAGATAGCGTTTTGCTTAAATTTAAAAGACCCGCCCGTGCTGCTGCCGTCGCTACCATATGACGCTCAGGTTCTTTTGCAAGCGTTGCATTAATATTGATAATCCGCCCGCCACCCCTTTTAACTAGATGTGGATGCGCAGCACGAACGGCATATATGATAGCAAAAAACTTTAATTGAATTTGTTCATGCCACTGTTCATCTGTAATATCAAAAAAGTAACCCATCACGCTTTGTCCAGCTGCATTCACCAATATATCGATCCCGCCAAACTTTTCTGCAGTGCCATTAATAAATGAATCCACATCCGATTTTGAGGTAACATCACAAGTTGATGCAAAAATATCTTCTTTGTCCCCAAATGACAGCAAGTGACGTTGGGCATTTTCCATACGACCTTTGCTTCTTCCGCAGATAGCTACTTTTGCGCCTTCACCTAGAAACATTTCTGCCGTTTTTAATCCAACACCCGACGTGCCTCCCATAATAACAGCAACTTTCCCTTTCAAACCTAAATCCATCTCGTCACTCCTTTTAAAAGCAGTTTTCTTTACACGATATAGGGCTAAAAAGAACCTATAACGCCTTGCCCGATGACCATTGGAGGTAAAGGATTTCGCGAATTATATCTTTGTCCACTCTATATTTGATCTCATTTCCCCCCCAATAACGAAACATCAACGGTAGAATCTACCCAGCCTGGATCCGGTTCTCCTCCCATTGCTTTACGGGCTTCAGGCTTCGGTGGTCCTGCAATACCCCATTGATCCATTAAGTGAGGTACTCGTTTCCATACACGTGCTCTCCACTCAGATTCGTCTTCAATCGTTTCGAGATAACATGTATACTCCATAACAAAACCGCCTGGGTCCTGGAAATAACAGAAAATATTGTCTCCTGGCCCATGACGTCCAGGTCCCCAAAGTTCTGACAGTCCTGCTTTTCGAACGTTACTTATACCACGCATTAGTTCATCGACAGAATCAACCTCATAAGCAATATGATTAACTGAAGCATGTTCATCTTGGTTGAATGCTATAGAGTGGTGTTTCCGGTTGCACCTTAAGAAAGACATTTGGTGCTCGCTCCAATCAGTAACTTTAAAACCAAGTACATTTGTATAAAACTCTACAATCATATCTAAGTTTTTTGTATTCATGACAACATGATTCAATTTCACAGGATCTACATTTTTCTTGTTCCAAATTGAAGTTTGAACTTCCACCCATGCTGAAAGCTCAATAACACGGTTTTCAGGATCAATAAAGCGTAGTCCATATCCAGCACCTGCTTCATCCAAATACCCGGGTTGTTCAATAATACGCACGCCTTTTGATTGTAATATTTCAGCTGCACGATCCACTGCGTTTTTATCGACCATACCTAATGAGATGTGGTGCAAACCACGCTTTTCTCCTTTGTAAAGGCTTAAAATATGATGTTCTGGCCCAGCCCCACGAAAATATACTGTATTTTCTTCTTCTGGAATATCCACTCTATCCAAGCCCCAAACCTTCTCATAAAACTTTGCCTGTTCTTCAAAGTTCGGAGTAATCAAACTAATATGCCGTAAATGAGTAATTCCAAGCATCTTTTTATGCCTCCCATTAAATAGATTGCTTTTTTGATAGATTGTCTTGCGCACCTTTAACAATCTAATCGAAAGGGGCGCCTCATTATTTTTTATAATGTAGGTGCCCCTCTTCTTTTAATTGATCAGTCTTTAATGATGGCTTCTCTTTCCTTGGACCGTTGTTTTCGTAATTCTTCAAGCTTGCTACCTTCTGGATATGTTGGCAAATTAGGCTTCACTGCTCCAAGCATAACGAGCATGCGCGCCTCTTCTTTCCCATCATTTCTAATTCCCCGATACACTCCCGGAGGGCTGCTTATGCAGTCTCTCGCACTCAGTTTAATCTCATGAACTTCGCTGTAGCTGTCTTCTTGAATCAACGCTGTAACTTCTCCCTCAAGAATGAAAAATACTTCTTCTACATCATCGTGGAGATGTAACGGTCCGACACATCCCGGAGGAAGCACCATTGTACTTAATGTAAAATGTTCCCCTGCAATTACATTTGTATCATTATTCGCAGTGGCACCTCTTCCAATATATCTCATTTGCGCACGTCTATAAGCTGGATCAATTTCCTCTTGGAACTTTAAAACGTTCCAATCGAGTGTACGGTCTTCCAACCGTGCAACATATTTTTTTTCAAATTCTTTCACCGAAAAAGTTTCTTTTGTCATTTTAAAAATCCTCCCTTATTTGTTGTTTCTAAATCTCATATTGTTTTACTGGAGAAACAATGTTTTATCTATGAATTAATTCTAAAATGAAAACCTTTCATTGTCAAGATGAGTTTTTAGAATATTTAAAACTTTGCTTATAATCAAAACAACCCTTTTGATGAACAAATGTTCAAGCGCCTTATTCAACAGGAGGCTGGATCTCTACAATATTTTTTTAAATGACAAAAAAGTGTGAATACCCATCAAGACTGGGTACCCACACTTTTGAAATAGGTTATTCACTTTTCAGATTAGAAATCCAGCGTTTTCAGACGTCCTTATGATGAAACATATCTCCTCCACTATATCCCATATAAACGGATAGCTGTTGAGAAACTTCGAGTAATTTCGGCAAGGCAATTTTATCAATAAAATCTTCCTGATAAGCAGATTCTGTTGCCACGACATTCAAAGCAGCCAATACTTTTCCAGTCCGGTCAAATATCGGCGCTGCTACAGAACGGATTCCCGGGTGAAATTCCCCGCTTGTCATCGAATATCCTTTTTGCCGGATAGTTTCCAACTGCTTCTGGAACTCCCCTGGCGCTGTAAGAGTTTTGTCTGTATAAGGAGTGAGGTTAGTGATTTGAAACATTTGCATCAACATTTCTTTTGGCTGGTAAGCCAGCAGTAATTTCCCATTAGCTAATGCGTGTGCTGGTAGCCGCAAACCAATGTTCACATTGACAGCAGATACACCTCTGATTGGGGCACTTCCTACATATACCACTTCCTGCCCATCCAAGATGGACAAATGACAAGAAGCACCGATTTCATCACGAAGTGTCTCCATATAAGGTTGGACAATTTCCTGAAATTTCAAGCTGTTTAAATAACTAAAACCCAATTCAAGCACTTTTGGAGTTAAATTATAACGTTTTGTATGTTCATCCTGAGACAGGTACCCAATATTTTGTAGTGTAAATAATAAACGATATGGTACCGTTCTGCTTACTCCCAGTTGTTTCGCTATTTCTGAAAGTGATAAACTCGGCTGTTCTTCATTAAAAAGCTTAATGATTTCCAATCCTCTTACTAATGAATTGGCACTATACTTCTCTTTCTCTTCGCTTGCCATTCAAGTATTCCTCCCGTTGTAAATTCATTACATTTCTCGGCGTCGCAAAAAACTATGCAGAGGAGATACCTTCATCTATTGTTCTTTTCTACCTTGATATAAAAAAAGATAGATACAAACTAGAAATCTATCTTCATGTTACCATTCATCGTTTAAGAAAAAGTAGAAAAATGTAATTCCGACTTCAACATAGATTTATCACAGATCACCTGAAACTTAGAAAGACCATGCAGTAAAATGTCCACCGTTCTCTGCAGTTTTCATAGAAAATTTTCTTGTTTTATTTATTAGCTTATTTATTTCTTTATTGTTTCTATAAGCACCATATTTTATTTCTGACCCACTAGTTGTTTCAGTAAAAAGTCAGTGACATATTTATTGAACACTCTGGGATCTTCTTGATAGCATAAATGACCTGTATTCGGAACGATGGCAAACTCAGATTTTGGAATCAATTCATGAAAAATTTTTGATTCACTAACCGGTGTGACCTGATCCAGCTCTCCACACATGACAAGTGTCGGAATAGATATAGAAGAAAGTATCTCCATTTGGTTTAAATTTGATAAAGAGTAGGAAACAGACCGGTAGCCAGGCGGTCGCACTTGCGACATAATTCGTTCTGCTTCTTTCACTACCTCAACTG
The DNA here is from genome assembly GCF_050278525.1 of Peribacillus sp. NPDC096540. Classification (NCBI taxonomy): domain Bacteria; kingdom Bacillati; phylum Bacillota; class Bacilli; order Caryophanales; family Bacillaceae; genus Peribacillus; species Peribacillus sp. NPDC096540. The sequence goes on from NZ_JBNNTG010000039.1 coordinate 27,019, forward strand.
GTGCATTTGGCGACACTAACGCTTTCACCCTTTTTTTCGCAAGTTCACTAGGCTTTAACGTATCAATAGAGTGTAATCTACTCTGAAGCTTTCTTTTATTTTCTTCCGGGCTTACTCCGGCTGCTCCACGTGTCGCATCTGATATAATCAGTGCCTCTACCATTTCCGGAAAACGGTTCGTAAAATCAATTGCAATTGCCGATCCCATTGAATGCCCAAGCAGGTATACTGAGTTAAGCCCCAGACTCTCCAAGAATTCTTTCAATACATCTGCGAACTGGGAAAATTCTTGAAATTCTTCTTTTGGATCGGAACTTTCACCATACCCAGGTGCGTCCCAAGCAATTACTCTAAATTCTTCTTTCATCTGACTGAGCTGATGTCCCCATGATTGAGAATTATTTCCCAACCCATGTAGAATAACGAGCGCTTTTCCTTCTCCAGATTCACGATAATGAATCGAATATTCTTCTAATTGACAAATTGGCATCATTTAACCTCACAATCTTTTCTCTTTCACTAATAAATAGATTTAAATGTATATTTTTAATTAAAACATATTTTCGTATATAAAACTAATTGCGGGTCCAGTTTTATTGTCGTAAATGAAGGAAGAGCATCTTAATCGGAATGCTACATTTAACCGCCAAACTTTACTTAAATTGGAAATCAATAGACTGAAGGTAAAATATTTTTTTGGTGATTATCTAGTAACATTTTCTACTATCTAACTAATCATTTCCAGTAATAAATATTTCATATACAAAACATTATTCATATATAAATTATAGATTTTTCTCACTTTAAATTCAATATGAACAAATCAGAATTTTTCGATTTAAGTTCGAGTAACCTTTTTAACACGAAAAAGTCATGTACACATTTCTAATTAGTCTCGGTTGTATCACATAAAAGAATGGACAATACTAGTTATTTTGTTGGCAGTCTTATTATCAGGGCAAGTAGCTTCTTCCATTCAGGATGTTGATTCTTATGTATCTTGATAATTCCTTAAAATCTTTCTCAGTTATTTTCCTATAAATTGCTATGGTCTTGTTAAGATTTCAACTTTCTTCCTTAACAGAAAGTTTCCCTCTGCATGTCGACTAAGAAAGCGGCTCGTCCCCTACATCAATGGATGTTTTCTTACCTATATTCTCACGGTCCAAGAATTGCAATCCTTTCAAGTACAAATTAGAAAGACTTATTGTGCCCATGCAAATAAACCGTTTACAAATCACGTGACTTTTTACTTTTTCAAATAAAAAACATCTTTATAAAAATGTTTAAATCACAAAAGTTTATTTATTCAAAATATATAAAATTATCAAAATATTAAATTGACAATCAATTCTATTTATTTTATCGTTAAGAAAGTAAAACTTTGTTTCCTCAGCAAAACATCACCAGTGCATTCTATCGGTCAGTATTGTGAAGAAAGGCGGGATACAGCTCATAAAAGAGAAAATCAAAACGAGTACATATATCTAAAATTATTTTGATTAGGTAAACCGTAATTCACTTATACTCGATGGTAAGTGTTTTAAGCAATGCTTAAAAATCGACAAGGAGATGGTATTATGTTAAATGGGCAAAAAAGATGGTTATATATTGCCGTTCCAATTTTTTTCTTTTGGTTTTTCGGACAAATTGATAAGGTTGGCATTTCCATCATTCAAACAGATCCAGAATTCTTGAATGCACTCGGTATGACAGGCGATGACAAAAATGCAAAGATCGGTCTTCTTTCTTTTGTATTCACCATTGCTTATGGAGTTTCAAATCTTTTTTGGGGCTTCATCATTGACAAATTAGGTGCCCGAAAAACAGCCATCGCCGGTTTATTCGTATGGACACTTACCATGATTGTGTCAGGCCTCGCTAATTCATATGAAATGTTTTTAGTAAGCCGCGTTATTCTTGGTTTTGGCGAAGGGATGATGATTCCTGTATCAGGTAAATTCATTTCTAGCTGGTTTAACAAATGCGAATTAGGACGTGCTCAGGCATCATGGCTTACTGGAAACTATTTAGGACCGGCGATTGGAGCCATTGTATTGGTGCTTGTTATTTCCTCTCTCCACTGGCAAGCTGCCTTCTTTATGCTTGCGGCCTTCAACTTATTTATTAATATCCCGATGTTTATATTTATGACAAGAAATACACCAGAAGAGCACCCGCGAATTAGTAAAGAAGAACTGGCTTTCATCCGTCAATCCGATGATGAAGAAAAGGAAGGAAACTCCTCTATGAATAAGAGTTTCACTCAAGATTACCGTTTCTGGATTGTCTGGTTTGGTATGCTCGTATGTTCTTTCCTTTTCTTCGGAATCAGTATTTGGCTCCCTACCTATCTTATCGAAGCAAAAGGATTCGAAAAGGAAGGGATGTCAAGCATTACTTCCCTCTCCTGGCTATTTGCTTTAGGATTTGTTCTAGCCTGCGGTTTTCTGGCCGACAAGACGAGACGTCCAAGTTTGATGGCCTCGATTTTATTTTCAATGACTGCTGTCTTTTTGACAGTAGCAGTTTTCATCCCAAATCCAATTATCGCGGGGATTTGTATGGGACTGGCAATGGGATGCCAAGGCGGTGTGTTCCATCTAAGTAATATGCTCATGGTAAAATACTCAACACCCGAAACAGCAGGCCGGGCAGCTGGTCTGATAGGATTTACAAATATTATGGGTGGCTTTTCAAGCTATATCATGGGTTGGCTTCGTGACTTATCAGGCGGGGACTTCAGTACATCAATTGCGATGCTGATTTTTGCAGCTATTTTAGGTTTAGGTGCTTATATATTCTCAATCAAGAAGGAAGCAACTGAACTTCATTTAACACCCTTGTCTGCACAAAAAATCCAAGTATAAAAAGAGGTCGGAGGCTCCTAGTCTCCGACCTCTTTCATAGATTTTCTAAACCCTGATATATCAAGGGTATTATTATCTTGAGCAGGAATATGTGCAATGCGCCAATATCCCTTTTCTGATATTTCATGAAGCTGCCCTAGTACTTTGAGTGTACCTTGGCAGCTTTCATTGTTAGGTTGATCGTACGCTTTAGAAGAGAAAATCAAACTTTTGCACTTCTCTTCAAAGTACAATCTCAGAGTATGAACCGACATTGCATCTAAACCGCTTGCCAGGCTACTGTTGGAAGATGTTTATACGGCCCAATAAATGAAAAAAATTCGTTAATATAAGCCGTTTGCTTTCGCTTCTTCGATTCTAAAAAGTAATCGAAATCATCATCTTATAAAAAAGATTGCTTACCCTACTTCGAATAACTCTATATCCTCTTAATCCTAAATTCTATGGGGAATATTTTTTATATATTTGTATAAAAATGTCGATAGTTAAAATATTCAAAAAATGACAATTCCTTAATTACCCATGTTATATTGTTAATGAAAAAATACTTATCAAGAAATGTAAGGTGAGTGTGTGACAATAGAAGTTTTAATACTCCATTATATTCAGGAAAAACGTCAAAAGCCTAACCATGCAAATGAATTATTAGATTATATTCAGAAAGAATATGTGAGTGGTAAGTTGTCAATTTTTCAATATAGAAATCTCTGTCAGGATTTATACTTTCGTGGGGCAAAACCAACTAATTCTGGATGAACCTTTCCACTAAATCAATAATTGAACTAAAGGTTACTTCCTCTTCCAATGCTAAGACTTCCAGTCGAGAAACATTTTCAGTTATTTTTAATACCCTTACCTTATAACATGGCTAGATCGAATTCGCGAAGTATCAAAAAGCCTCCGTGATATGTCAAGTACAAGGACATATCACGGAGGCTTGATGTTTGAAGCTATCAAATAAAGAAACTGCAAAACTGCGGGAAGTTTTAATAGACTTTAAATAAATAAATCTAATATTAAAACCAGACCAAATGCTACAAAAGAAAGTATGGTTTCCATAACTGTCCATGTTTTGAACGTTTCTTTTACGGTTAATCCAAGATATTCTTTTACTAACCAGAAACCTGCGTCATTTACATGGGAAAACATAAGTGATCCAGCTCCTGTGGCAATAACAAGTAATTCTAAGTTAACACCAGTCATATTGGCAACAACTGGAGAAACAATTCCGGCTGCAGTAGTCAAAGCGACTGTTGCAGATCCAGTGGCAATCCGAATTAATCCGGCCACCAAGAAAGCTAGGACAATTGGTGATAATGATATTTCTTCAGACATGGAAGCAATTGCAGTCCCTACGCCACTATCAATTAAAATTTGTTTGAATCCGCCGCCAGCACCGATAATAAGGATTATGGAGGCTAATGGCAATAAGCATTCTTCTGTTAGTTTTTTAATTAACGATCTGTCCATCCCTTGTCGGTACCCTAAGAAATAGTAGGCTGCAAAACAAGAAATTAATAAGGCTATGACAGGGCTGCCGATAAACAATAAGAATTTTTCAATGGAACCCGGTAGTGGTAGATACGGCGCCACAACAGTTAATATCATTAATAAAACAGGTAAAAGAATGATAAAGAACGAAATTCCTGTGCTAGGTAAACCACTTGACTTTGTTTCTACTCGGATTAATTCCGGTTCTCCCACAGGAATAACCCGTTTATGAATCCATTTTGCGAATAAAGGACCTGCAATTATAGCTGTTGGGAATGCGATAATTAATGAGTAAAGTAGTACGTGTCCCATGTTTGCATTATAAATGCCTATAGCCGTCATGGCTCCCGGATGCGGGGGTACCAAACCATGTACAATTGATAAACCAGCTAGTACAGGAATACCTATTAATAAGATGTTTACTTTGGTTGATTTACGAATGGAAATGACTAAAGGTAGCAATATTACTAAACCAACTTCAAAAAATACCGGAATACCGATAATGAACCCAGAGAGAAGCATAGCCCATGGGAGATTCTTCACACCGAATTTTTTAATGAAGAAGTCTGCTACCTGCATACCAGCTCCTGAATCCGACATCATCTTTCCTAAGATGGTACCCAATGCCAAGATACCAATAAGATGACCGAGGACAGCACCGACACCCGTTTCATAAGCACCTACAATCTTGTCCATAGGCAACCCTGAAAAAACTGCTAAAAATAAACTAGCTACAGTTAAGCTTATGAATGCATGCCATTTCCACCATGATACTCCCAAAATAACAATTACGATTGCTATCAGCGTGATTCCTAATAAATATAGATCCATATATTCTCCCCATCCCTATGAAATCGCTTACAATCAAACCAATACAATAAACAGAATTATTGTATCGGCTCGTTATATGTCACAATATAGTTCTGTTTAGCCGTGTTGTAATACCCTTCACTATATTCCATTACATTACCGTCTCCATCACTAGAAATCCGGATCCTCTTTAGTACTGCTCTGTCTTTTTCCATTTTCAGTGTTTCACAAATGTGATTAGGAGGAATAGCAACGGCAAACTCGTCTCTAAATGTTTCAAGTTTAATGTTTTGATCCTCCAAAAAACCATACAATGAATTTATCTGAATTTCTTTTAAATCTTCTTCGTTTATGTCCAATAAAATATAATGTGTAAAGTAAATATACGGTTCATTGTCCAATAAGTATATTCGCTCAATCTGAATGCAATTTTCTCCAAATAAAGGATAGAGGTCTGACTCTGAAGATAATTCAATCTTCCTTACGCTTAGCACTTTTTTTATAATGTAGTGACCTTCCTCAACTAATAACTCTGTGAAGCGTTTTCCTTTGGAAAGCCTTACAATCGAAGCATTCGCGATTACCTTTGTTCCTTTACCGCTTTTCTTTTCAACATAGCCTTCTTGAACAAGTTCTTTAATTGCGTTGCGTATAGTAATTTTACTCACATTAAATTCTTCTTCTAATTGAGGCTCGGAGGGAATGTTTGTGTTGATAGCATAAACACCATGTAAAATACGATCCTTCAATATTTCTTTTATTTGTAAATACAATGGTCCTTTTTTTCTATTCACATTCATTCCTTATCTCCTGCCCTTATCTCTTTATATCTTCCATTTCCCCTGCCATAGCTGACAGTATCTCATTTTCCGTTGACATTGGGGTATCCCCGACAATCGTGCATGCCAACATTCCCGCTGCGGCTGCAAACCGGACAGTTTTCTCAGGTGAAAAGCCTGCCAATTCGCCATGTAAGATCCCGCTGGTATAAGCATCACCTGCACCAATTCTATCATATACAGAAAAAGAGTTGTTTTTAGAAAAGAAAAACGTTTGATTTTTATACATGTACCCGCGTAAAGAATGGGTATTGTCACTATTTATCGAACGATGAGTTCCAGCTATCGTTTGAATATTGAAGGTTTTAGCAACTTTAGGAATTAGCTCTTTAAGCTTTTCTTCTCTTGAGGTACTTGTTGCCTCCATCCCTAAAATATATATGGCATCTTTTTCATTCATCATGACAATATCAGACAACATAAGCATTTCTTCATAATGAGATTTTGCTTTATTGTAACCACCCTCCCATAAGGAGGGGCGGTAATTACAATCGAAACAAACAATTCCGCCTTTTTCTTTTACTTTTTTAGCAAGCACTTTCATACTTTCACGCACATTATCCCCCATTGCAAGGGTAATCCCACAAAAGTGGATGATATCTGTATTTTCTGCAATCACTTCAATATCATAATCAGACAATGACGCTGTATTAAAGCTGCTTTCCAGACGATTGGAGTAGGTGACACGGCTCGTTCGTTGTCCAAAGCCATTTTCCAAGAAGTACATTCCCAAGTATTTGCCGCCTCTAGTAATGAAATTCCGGCTAATTCCTAAGCGTTGCAAGGAAGAAATCGCTGCATCTCCTAGAGGGTTATCAGGTAGTCTTGTAACAAGGTATCCATCATGCCCAAGCTTTGTCATCGCAGAAGCAACGTTAACACCTGTGCCTGAAAAAGAGTATTGTAAGGTGTTAGCCTGTGTCAGTAATTCATATCCTGGTACCTGCAAACGCATCATTACTTCACCGAAAGCTATAATCTGTTTACGCATGTCTTTCAACCAATTTTTTTGTTATGGCTAATAATTTCCGTACATCCTCCTCATTTGTTTTTCCAGTCTCTTTATTAATAATAGAAGAATAGATATGAGGAATAACTTTAGGCACTTTTGCTTCTAATGCGATTTCTAATATCGTCTCAAAATTATTTAAATCAATACCACCAGTTGGTTCTAAAGCAAACCCTTCTTCACCACAAGCTTTTGCAACTGCACGATACTCTTCTTCATGCTTTAGCCCTTTCATCGGGAAGTATTTCAATGCATTTCCTCCCATATCACGGACTAAGGCAATCGCAGCTTTGATAGGTACAATCGCAAGATCACTAGCTTCAGCACTTACAGGGCCAGTAGAAATATTAACGTAACCTACTTTACCTGTTGGGGAAACCAGGGAATTTATCCAACTATCTTTCTCTCCTAAATTGGCCCTTGTCGCAGCTACGGCAGGGAAGACTTGATTAATATGACTACCAGGGTAGTATTTAGCAATTTCAGCAACGACGGCTGCCTGCTTATTATCTCCAGCACCTAATCCAATCGAAACAGCTTCATCAATAGCAGCCCCGTATTCCTTCATCGCTGTAACACTAGCCTCTACAGTGGGATAATCTTTCGAAAGTACTCCAACTAATACATGCCCTTCGGCAGCTTCAAAAACTTCTACTGCATTTTCTACACTATTAGCGAGAACATTTAACGCTACACGATTATTTAGAAAACGTTTGTTTATATTAGTCATTCTTTGTTTCCTCCTAAGATGGCTTTTAATTGAGCTTCAATTACATTTATATCATCACCTTGCAATGGTCGTGGATCAATATCGAAAAAGCCCTGGCGAACTCCGTAATCACGGGTATAAATAGCAATATCTCCATTTCTCAGCTTATCGTTTACTTCCTTCGCGGTTGTATCCGTTATTACAGGATCAATATGAATGCGTGCTCTATAGATTGCACGTCCAGCTTCATCCTGTACAATTACTACTTTTACACCGTCAATTGATTCAAGTGCAATGAGTACTTGTAAGCTAGCTTTTTCTTTTTCACTATTGTCTGGTTTGACAAAATACTCATCCAATGCCTGAAGCAATCCAAATGTTGTTTCCTTACCGACCTTCATACTCCGGCCGATACAGTGTAATTGAATCTTTAACCATTCAATATATTTTTTCTTCCCAGCAACGATACCTGATGTGGGACCTTCAATCGCTTTAGACCCGCTATAAATGGCTAAATCCGAAAATTGTACATATTTTTCCAAATCTTCTTCCGCCGCAGCATCAACGATTAGTGGTACGTTATTCGCTTTAGCCACTTCCCAGGCTTCTTCAACTGAAATCATATTTTTTTGAACAGCATGATGTGATTTTACGAATAAAATGGCCGCTGTATTTTCATTAATGGCATCCGCAATATGCTCTGCCTTCCCTTCATTTGCATACCCTACTTCAACCAATTTTCCTCCGCCCAAGTAAATCATGGTTTCTACCGGTGCACCATACTGAACGTTATGGCCTTTCAGCATTATGACTTCATTCTTTTGAATAGGTTCTTGATGAAGTCTTTCGCTTTTCCTTCTGTTTCCTTCTGTCACAATAGCGGCTACTGAAAGGGCAATTCCGCTTGATGCTGAGTTTACGACAACCGCTGCTTCAGATTGAAGCAACTGCGCAACATGCTGTCCTGCCTTATCAGCCAAATCTGAGATTTCAACGTAATTTTGACCACCAGTTTTCATGGCATCCATTACGGTATCTGTAGGGGCAGAAACACCTAATATGCTCATTCTTCCGCTTGCATTAATAACTCTTTTCAAACCATATTTAGCATTCAATGAATTCTCCATTTATAACCACTCCTTTTACATCAACTCTTTGTTCTGCTACTCGCTTTTCGCCCTCCGAATCCATTAAAAGGGTTGATTCATTCTCAATTGAGAATAATGTAAGGTTCGCGATATCTCCCTCTGAAATCCTTCCCAGCTCTGGTTTCTTTAACCACTCTGCTGCATTAATAGTAACCGCATCAATTACCTCTTTTAGCGGATATCCCAAATACAAAAATTTAGAAAGAACATTTGCCATACTAAAAACAGGGCCATTCAATCGATTTCTCCGGTATATATCCGTACTGATTGTATTGAAGTGGATACCACACTTTTTCGCAGTTTCTGCTGTTGGGAAAGAAAAGCTTGCAGTTCCGTGACCAACATCCAAATGAACACCCCGTTCAATAGCCTGACTGAACTCAGGTAGAGGCTTTCCTTTGTCATCAAATAAATTATTGGCTTTCCCATTTAAGTAATGTGTAATAATGTCTTTTTCCTCAAGTAAATCAAGGACCTCGTTTATATCAGGTGGTCCTGAACCGATATGGACCATAAGAGGTAAATCAGTATCTGCAGAAAATTTCCTAGCAATTTTTAATGGTTCAACACCATTTGTACCAACCACACTTTTACTAATTCTTGCTTTAAGACCTATGATAAAATCTCTATTTTTGGCAATGGCCTTTTTTAATTCTTCTTCGTTTAGCCAAGATATATCTGATAACTCATCGATTCGCTTCAATCCGATTCGTGAAATATTTAGGAAGGCGTATACATTCGTTTTAGAATTTTTACAACTACTAACCAAGTCAGGTAAGCGGTCTGCTCCTGTACTGCCAGCGTCTATAATCGTTGTTACACCTGTTTTATAGCCAATTTCGTCAACATCATCTCCATACGGATCGAATTCGGGAAAGGCATGTACATGCATATCAATCCAGCCGCTGGAAACAAATACTTTGTGTTTATAGTCCATTACTTTTTCGCCGATTCCAGTTCCGGGTGGAACAATTTCTACAATTTTTCTATTTTCCAATATGATATCTGCAGCATTTCCATCTACCATTTTTACATTTTGTAGTACGAACCTACCTGTCATTGCTCTCATCCTTTTCGGTACGCCCTAAAGATTATTAAATAGCGGTTTTGTATACGTTTACAACTCTTTATGAGTAGTTGTTTATTTCTCTTAACAAAAATAGATTATCACATTTTTTCTGATTAATCAATATAACGTTATAATGTTTAGGTTTAAAATTTTAGAAGCATTTTTCAAGTTCTAATTATGCGTAAGTTGCTGCCTGATAATACTTGAAAGTTTTATTTTTTCTTAAACATAGGTCCCTTGCTATAAAAGGACATAGTTAAATTAGAGCTATTGAGGAATAACGAAGGAAGACAGGGCTTTTTAATGTAGAAGGAAGTTAAATCCCATAAACATTGAAAACGACATACTTGTTTAAACTGAAGGAGCTAAATACAAATTTGTGGTTTAAGCCATTGTTGGCCTCCTTAACTTAAACATTTACTTATCTGACGTTTTTTTAATTCCTACCCTATGAAAAACTGATTTTCCCCAACCCAAGAAAAAAATTTCAATGTACCAATTCTATTTATTTCATGGAATGTGAATGAAGTTTCTAAAATGTTAGATTAGGGTGTCTTAACATAATGGGTCTTATAGGCCCTAAAAAAAGGATCTTCAATTAGAAGATCCTTTCAGACTGTAAACAAACTCGATGAAAATCGAGTTTGCCTACAGTTTTTTTATGGCTTGTACAATTTGAACGTTGATTGGAACGTAGGGCACTCGCTTTCCGCGGGC
>NZ_JBNNTG010000040.1:0-37496 GCF_050278525.1 Peribacillus sp. NPDC096540
CTTCACTAATTTCATTCTGGTCGTTTAATAATGTTCCGTCTAAATCTATCGCAATGAAACTCATGCTATATAGCTCCTTTTCTCATTCAATCTATTAAATTCTCTTTCTAGCTTTTATACCTGCTTCAATAAAAGTCCAATCAAAAAAGAGAGAGAACTCCCTCATCCATCTCGATATGTCCTTTTTTGGATTGACTATGCTTGAATCCAATTGATTCCCTCTAATTTTGAATGATTTCTCCATTCCTCTGGAAATAGTTGCTCGCAGACAATCACATCGACTTTTTCTAGAGGACAAACCTTACTAAATGTGTCGACACCAATTTTAGAGTAATCCGTTAGCAATATAACTTGCTTTGATACCTCGACCATCTTGCGTGAAACTAATGTTTCATGTAAATGATAATTACTAACCCCACTTTGAATGGAAACACCACCAGCAGAAATGAACGCTTTATCAATATTAAATTGATTTAACATTTGTTCAGTGAGACCGCCGCTTATAGATTGATGTTTTGGATCAATTTGTCCTCCTAGCAATAGAATTTGTCCTGTAAACTTATTTTGATTGAGCAATTCGGTTAACACAGACGACACAGGAAGAGAATTGGTTAAGATCGTAATGTCTATTTTATTTTCGATACACTGCGCAAATTCAAGCATGGTTGTCCCTACATCAATGGCAATCACATCTCCGTTAGAAATGAGTTCTACTGCTTTTTTCCCAACCTTGATTTTCGCTTCTTGATTCACCGTTGTACGCTGTGTAAATGGAGGCTCCTCAAATTCAAAGACTGTTTTAATCGCTCCACCGTAAACCCTCTTTAAAAGTCCTTTTTCCTCTAATATCATCAAATCGCGTCGAATCGTTTCCTCTGAAACATGAAATTGATCAACTAATTCCATAACTTTTACTTTTCCCATTTTGTTAAGTTCTTTTAAAATTTCATTCTTTCTTTCTTCTGGCAAAACAGACATATTTCTTCCTCCACGATCATTAATAATTTATAAAATAATGCATTCTTTCTTCGGTACAACAATATGAACGCGTGCTCCTTGCTCAAACATTTCCCCTTGGTGGTGAAGATTGTCTACAAGGAAAGCGGACTCATCTGTTTCTACTTCATATCTTAAAACATTTCCTGTCATAGAAACATCTTTAATAAACCCTTTAATTCCCCAGTTCTCTTGTAAATCCAAGCTATCCTCACCAGCAGAAACTAATTGTAAAACTTCAGGACGAATGGCGACTTCATTCCCTTTTAATTCTGTGCTTCGAACAAGTTTATGGAAAACTTCCATATTACAAACATTATAATTTCCGATAAATTTTGCAACAAATGTATTGACTGGAGAAGTATAAATTTCTGATGGAGAACCGGATTGTACAACTTTTCCTTTATTCATGACAAAAATTCGATCAGACATCGTCATTGCTTCTTCCTGATCATGAGTAACAAAAATAGTTGTAATATCTAATTCTTTCTGTATTCTCTTTAATTCTTTTTGCAAACTTTTTCTAATTTTAGCATCCAATGCGCTTAACGGTTCGTCCAAAAGCAGTACTTTCGGCTCCATGACAAGAGCACGGGCAAGAGCAACCCTCTGCTGTTGTCCACCAGATAATTGATGAGGATACGACTCTTCTTTTCCTATTAAATCAACCATATCAATCATATTTTTCACTTTTGATTTAATACTTTTTACCTTCTTCATTTTAAGGCCGTACGCGATATTGTCAAAAACGGTCATATTGGGGAAAAGCGCATAAGACTGAAATACCATACCAACTTCACGCTGGCGCGGTGATAAATGAGTAATATCTTTTCCATCAATTAAGATTCTTCCTACATCAACACCTTCAAGCCCCGCAATGGAACGTAATAATGTACTTTTCCCGCATCCGCTTTGCCCAAGCAGCGTAGCAAATTCCCCTTTTTTTAATGTTAAAGAAATGTCATTTAGAACGACTTGATTTTCATACCCCTTAGTCACTTGATCGATGGTTACATAGCTCATTACTTTTCACCTTCTATTGCAGTATTTTTATTACAGTGTTGTTTTTTAAAAAATGAAAGAATTCGCTTCCTATTTGACACGACAGGATTTTTTTCGTTTCTAAACGTAAGTTTTAATACAATCCCCGTTAAAAGTAAAATCATTGAATAATAAGTAATAACAATTGCACTTGTTAAGTGACCACTGCTGTTTAGTTTGTCGGCAAGATAAATTTGAATGGTTTCAAATCGGCCTCCGACAAGCAAATTGGCAAAAGCAAACTCACTAAATAAAAGAGCGACTGATAATAAGGTAGACACTAAAATACCAGATATAATATTTGGAAACACCACTGTGCGAAACGACTGGAATTTTGTAGCACCGAGTAATTCAGCTGCATCAACAAGCTGCACAGCATTAATTGTACGAAGACTGCTACGAATACCTTGATACATAAATGGCAGAATCGTTATGAAATAGGCACCGATTAAAATCCAAGGTGTTCCGGCAATTTGAATCGGTCCATCTGAATATACCTTGATTAAACCTACAGCTCCAACAATGGGAGGAATTCCATAAGGAAGCATAGCTGCTGCTTGAAGTAATCCTTCCCATTTACTGAAATATACCGTGATGATAAAGATAGTCGGAAGCATAATAACAACACTAAGACCTACAGACATGACAATTAAAAACAGCGTTCGTCGAAAAGCATCATAAAATCGTTCATCTTGAAATAATTCAATATACCAATCCATTGTATAACTCTCAGGTAAAATGGTATGATCCCATTTACCGGCAATCGAGAATAAAAATGTTCCTACAAGCGGAATTAATAAATATATAACTAGTAACCCAACAATCACCTTATGAAAAGTCAATGAAGATTTCATCGTAAATCCCTCCTAATGCGGCGCATCATTCGTTCATTGAACCACATCGCCCCTATCATTGTCGCTGCTAGAAGAACCCCCATCGCACTACCTAGCTGCGGCTTTAATGCAACGTCACTAGCAACTAGAGAAGCAATTTGCAATGACAATAAGTTATAGTTGCTGCCTACTAATGCATAGGCTGTAGCGTAAGCTCCCATCGAATTAGCAAACAAAATACTGAATGTACCTACAATACTAGGTAAAAGAACTGGAATCCCAATGTGAAGCCAAAATGATAATGTTGATCCTCCTAATAATGAAGAAGCTTCTTTCCATTGTTTCTTAATTCCTTGATAAGACGGGTAGATGAGCATAATAGCAAGCGGAATTTGAAAATATATATAAACAAGAATGAGGCCTGTCCATGAATATAAATTAAAATCCGCAAACACATCCCAACCAATCTTAGAAAAAAGCAACGTAAACAACCCATTGTTTCCAAGTAAAATAATAAATGAAAATGAAAGGGGAATACCCTCAAAGTTCGACGTCATATTGGCAATCATCAGTAAGCGATTTTGTATTTTTTGTGAGAACTTTGTAAACGAATAGGCTGCAATGACTGCTATAATCACAGAAGTTACAGCAGAAAATAAAGAAATGACAAGGCTATTTTGAATGGCTTGTAAGTAAAATTTACTTTTAAATATGGTGATATATTGATCAATCGTAACTTGAATTCCATCGTCTGCATAAAAACTATTTTTAATCATTGCCACTAATGGTCCTATTTCAAATCCAATCACAAAAATAATAAATGGCAGTAAAAGAGCTAATAAGTAAATTTTTTGTTTTTTTATTTTTCGCAAGACTTCTCGCTCCTCTTTGTTCTCTAACAATTTGGAAAAATTCAGGAATTGATTTAACAGTACGTTCGTTAAACCAATTCCCGTCAACCTTCATTCTTCACTTTAATGTTAAATAGTGTATCTTTTTTAAAGGGTATTTTTTCCTTTCAGACCTGGAAATTGATATGAAATCATTTTATTGGACGGCTCAATATTTAAAAGTTCACAAACGAGCGGTGCAAAAGCTAATTGCGGAACTACTTCACTGTAAACGCCAGGCTCAACTTTTGGACTAATGATAAAGAGCGGGACATCACGCTCACCATCAGTTATGCCGCCATGGTTGCCATATTCACTCATGCCATGATCAGATGTAATTAAAATGTGGTAACCTTCTTTGATCCAAATTGGCAAAAGTTGTGCCAACAAGCTTCCCATTTTTAAGATTTGTTCACGATATTCTTTCGATTCCGAACCGAAAATTTCTCCTTTTACATCTACACCGAGCGGATGAATATATAAAAAATGTGGGTCATACTTTCTGCGCAAAGCTTCTGCATCCATTAACACATGACTGTCTGGATAGTCATCATCCCAATAAAATTTTCCATATTGAATCGGCTTAGACTCATCCTCTTGCTCTCGATCTTCAATAAAATGGAATGGCGCTCGATTATAAAGTTCGCTTACCCAGTAATAAGATACCGTTCCATTTCTTAAGCCGTTTTCTTTCGTAAGATGAAAGAGACTTTTCTCATTAGATAAGCGAACGGCTTGATTGGACGTAATTCCGTTCACTGATGCCGGTGTACCCGTTAGTAACACTTCATATAATGGAAGGGAAAGACTTGGGAGTTCCGACTTTACTTTGTAAAGTGCTGCCTGATTTGTTTCAACTAGATGTTGAATAAATCCAAGAGCCTCACATGCTTTATCCTATCTCATACCATCAACAATAATGGCTATTACTTTATTTGACATGGACTAGCACCTCTTCTTGCCAAAGCTGCGGTAATTTTTTAGCCGTTTCTTCCCAAGCTTTGTAATCTTCAATTGGTTTTGCATTTTTGTACTGTTCTTCTGGAACCATTTTTTCAGCTACTTCTTTCGGTAGTTCTACATCGCGAATTGGACGGGCAAATCCTTTAGCTAAGTTAATTTGTCCTTCATCGCTTAAGATATATTCTCTAGTTGCCATCGCCGCATGCGGATGCTTTGCATTTTTGTTAATAATAGTTGCGTAGCCGCTTACGACTGAACCTTCACTTGGAATGGTGACTTCAAATTGATCGCGGTTAATTTGGTCAGCGTAACCAAGAGCATTGAAATCCCAAACAAGGGCAACTTCCACTTCCCCTTTTTCGATGTTAGCCGGCTTGGCATCAGTTAAGCTAAGGCGGCCTTGCTTGGCAAGCTTAGCAAAATAGTCAATTCCTGGTTGGATATTTGTTTCATCACCACCGTAAGCCTTAGCGGCAGCAAGAACGGCCATTTGGTTCTGTGTACCACGCTGAACATCTCCAACTGTTACTTTATAATCGCCTTTTAATATGTCATCCCATGATTTTGGCGGGTTATCTACTAATTCTTTATTAGTAAAGAATGAAATCGTTCCTTGGTAGCCAACAACCCAATCTCCATTGTCATCTTTTGCCCAGTCAGGTACCTCGTCCCAATAGGAAGTTTTATATGGCATCGTTAATTCTTTTTGTTCCGCGATTGGCCCAAAGGAAATCCCTACATCGCCGATATCAGCTGTTGCATTCTCTCCTTCAGATTCCATTTTGGCAATCTCTTCGGCACTGGATAAATCTGTATCATTGTGTTTCAATGTATATTTTTTCATCACTTCATTCCACGTTTCTTCCCAGTTAGCCCATGAATCAGGCATACCGACACTATTAATTGTCCCCTCTTCTTTTGCCTTTGTTTCAATTTCTTTCAGGGTTAACGAACTTGGATTCTTAACAACTGGAGCAGCCTCCTCATTAGTAGCTCCACAAGCAGCTAATCCTAGTACACTCACTCCTAACATCACAGCTTGAATAGACTTGTAACAATTCTTCTTGAATTTGTAATTCATAAAAAGTGCCTCCATTTAGTGTGGGATTCTTAATGTTTATTACTGTTTATTACGGTTTAATCATAATCAAACAACATTAATACCACATTAACCCAATGTTAAGGTTTTGTTAATCAGCTCTTTATTTCTCCAATTCATCAGATTTTATCTTCATAAGTATTAACAACAGTCCGCAAACAGAATCAAGTAAAAGTAAGTCTATAAAAGTGAATGTGAAAAACTTTTATTCAAACATATCACCCTTTTTCTCCTCTTTTTAGCTCGTCGTTAACAAAGCTACCGGTTAGCTAAATAACTTTTCATGCAAAAAACTCTCTTGATACAAGAGAGTTTTACATAGATTTAATTAAACAGATAGAATTACAATGTGGCTAAAAATAATAATTGTTTTGTGCGGAGTTTTCCGAAAGGTAAATTTTACTGTAATGTGGAAATTGTGACAATGATTCCTTCTTTATAGCTTTCGGTTTAGGATGTCAGATATTTTCGGATATTGGCTCTGATCAGGCCTTTACTGTTAATAATGCAGATAGATTAAAAATAATAAGTATTTTATTAATGATTGAAGGTGTTTCGTTCCGTCCCCTTGTTTCCCAAGGAAAATAGCTCTAGTGACTCCATTCCATTCATGGTTCAGTGGCGAAGAAATAAATATAGCGTCATATTTTATAAACTTTAGTACCATAATTCGTCAATTCCACTAACCTTAGCGCTTTGCTTTTTCCACTTATTTAGCTAAAAGTGAAGATTCCTCAGCACAATAAATAGCTACTATACAACCCCCTGCCTCGCCTACACCAGTTCATTCATTTCAGACTGGGCTAAATCACCAGCTGCTTTCACACGAATACGAGTTGCATTCCCAGGCATATACGCTAAAGGTACATCTTCTATGTCGACAATTACAAGCGTTTCGGGATTGGCTCCTGCACTGATTGCTTCTGACATCGCTATTTCCTTTGCCTGTTCCAATGCTGTTTCCCTTCCTATTTCAGCTAGTGCATATACTTTTTCAATCTGCCCGCTAACCTGAGAGATAGCCGACCCAATGGCATTTGCTACACCTGAATGTAAGGGGCGTATGACTTCAGATGCACCTTTTAATTCCTCAGGTAAAAGGATGCTTCCACCTCCAACGAGAATGACAGGCACTGGTACAGCACTTGTTTTCATCTTATCAATAGCTTCTTCGACCAGATTGACCATATTTAAATAGACTCTATTTAATAATTCCTTATCAAGGTGAGCCACTTTTGGAGCATCCCCAAGTTCCACCTTTCCAAGAGCCACAGCAACATCAGTTGTTGTTAAAGTATCACCTCCGAAAATCAAGGCTTTTTCTGGCAGTCGGTAACCGACACTGTCTGGTCCAATTGTGAACTCTCCATTCTCTCCTATGCGGATTATTGTGCCTCCTCCAAGTCCGATCGAGATTAAATCAGGCATCCGGAAGTTTGTTCTGGCTCCTCCAATCTCTACTGCCAAAGAAGATTCCCTTGGAAACGATTGAACTAGTACACCAATATCTGTTGTTGTTCCCCCAACATCTAAAACGATTGCATCGGTCAATTCACTCAAATCGGATGCTCCCCTTAATGAGTTAGTCGGACCGCAAGCAACAGTGAAGATTGGGTATTTGACCGCATATTCAATTGACATTAATGTCCCATCATTTTGGCAAAAGAATACTTTTGCTTCAATTCCTTCATTCTTCAGTGCATTGATGAATCCGTCCGCAGTGGTTTTAGCAACATTTACTACAGCTGCATTAAGAATCGTCGCATTTTCCCTTTCCAGTAAACCGACTGAACCAATTTCTGAAGATAAAGAAATTGAGATTTCTTCTCCCAGTACTTCTTTGAAAATTTCACTTGCTCTTTGTTCGTGTGTTTGCGATACAGGTGAGAAGACAGAAGTAATCGCGATGGAATCCACTTTTCCATTGATATCTTCGGCAATTTGATACAAATGGGCTTCATCTAATTCAACAATCTCCCGGCCATCAAATTCATGTCCGCCGCGGATTAGATATACGTATTTTCCAAGTACTGCGCAGAGGTCTTCAGGTACGCCGATCAGCGGTTTAACCGCTAAAGTAGCCGGAGCACCAATACGGATTGCTGCGATTTTGTTTAATCTCTTTCGTTCAACAATAGCATTTGTACAATGGGTCGTACCCAGCATTGCATATTTAATTTGCTCCCGAGGAACCTTTGCATCATCGATTATTTTTCTCATTGCCGTATAGATGCCTATGGAAACATCCTCCGTTGTAGGTGATTTTGTTTCCGAAATGACCTGATTATATTGATCTAAAAGTACTGCATCTGTGTGGGTTCCCCCGACATCAATTCCTATTCGATAAACACTCATTATAATAGCCCTCCTTTTTTCACTAGTTCTTCAACAGGAACATAACCGACTTCATAGCCAAAGTATTTTGGACCAACAGCTTCAATTCCCTTTTCCGTTCGCCACTTTGGATGGCATGGCATTCCGATTACCGCGCATCTTGCTCCATATCTGATCCCTTCAGTAGTGATCGGCAAGCCTGTTTCTGCATCAAGCACGGCAATCAAATCTGGAGTGACACAAAGCAAGCGTTTCTCTGTCTGTGCAATTAAATGCTCATTTTGGAATCGCACCTCGAGTTTTTCTCCCTTATACTCATTGATTCCCTCAAATGTTGCCACACCTCTAGCAAATCCTGCTTCTGTCTTGCGGTTGATATCACTCACTTTTCCACGGAACAATTCAAACCCGTCTACCTTATTCAACACTTCTTTTATTGGATCAACATTATTTTGCTTTGCAAGCCTTATTGTCTTACCGATTTTTTCTTCTAAGCTTAGTATATTTCTAATTCCGCTTTCCTTTATATTCTTTCCTGTCATTGGATAAATTGCTGTCATTGTGGAACCGCCCATTTCAATCGTTGCTGCACGGGCAATCCTTTCTGTCCAGACATTATTTATGGTTGAGAGCAGTGAAGTATTGCCTTTCTCATCCGCAAGCACCATCGGAGTAGCAGCAATTCCATCCAAATAAAAAGTGACCATTTGCAATTCCGGGAATGCTCTTCCCATCCCATCAACATCCACCACAGGCAAGCCAAGCTTTGCAGCAAGTGCAAGGGGCACCATCGAATTCACTCCGCCTGCTTCAATCGGCATCGTTGCAAAAATCTTTTTTCCTAAATAAGATTCGAGGTTTTTGAAAGCGGCTGTTGCTTCTTCACCACTTGGAGCTTTTTCCAACATAACCGTCGGCGCTCCCATCATCGCGGAAGGAACTACTAATGCGTCATCAGGAACTTCATCCACATCCAACAATGTGATTTCCCCGTATTCTTCAATTGCCTGTAAAGCCATTAGTTTACCAATATAAGGATCTCCTCCTCCGCCTGTTCCGAGTAAAGCTGCACCTACTGCTATATCTTCAATTTCCTGTTTACCTAATTTCTTCATTTTCTCAAAACCCCCGATTTTCAAAAATTATGATGCGATATGATCCCTATTCTCTTTTTTCCCTTTGATAGATTTTATAAATAACACACCTGCGTAATAGATAATGCCGCTTATTAAAAGGGAATTGATAGATGGTATGCCAACTGTAATAAAATAGCCGCTTGCAAATCCTGCTGCCCAGGCAACTAATGTAACTGGATTCAATTTTTCTGGCTCAGATGGCAATGTTCCTTTCTCTCTGCTTTCATCAAGAGCTTTTCGATACGTTTTTAGCACGAAGTAATCAACCACCATAATTCCTGCTATTGGAGGTATCATGATCCCAAGTAAAACAAGGAAATCTACAAATCTATCGAGAATGCCCATAATGGAAAGCAAAGTTCCGATAGCACCAATTACAAGTGTAACGAGTCCTCGATTCATCTTGACCTTAAATATAGAATCGAAAATATTAGTAAAGCCCAGAGAAGAGGAATATAAATTTACGTTATTAATTTTCACTGTGGACAAAACGACAACTGCAGCTCCAAGCCAGCCAGACGTTTGTAGCATGATGCTGACAACATCGCTCGTTTTTGCTGCATGGGCCATTAACACAGCGATCATTCCTACACCAAGTTCACCCACTAGTGTACCAATGGTAGTCATCCAAAAAACATCCTTACCGTTTCGGGCAAACCGACTGAAGTCAGGTGTGATTACGGCACCAATAATGAATCCTCCAGCAACCATTGTTGCACCCACGCCCAGAGAAAGACTCTCTCCCGGAGGCGGCGTTCCCATTAAACTGAAAATGGAATGATCACTGAGAACTTGATAGATGCCAAACCCTACCACTAATAGAAAGGCAGGAACGGTAACCTTGGCTGTCATGCTTAATAGTTTAAAACCAAATATAACCAATGCAGTTACGCCTAATCCGGTAATGGCAGCTGCAATTGGGAGGGTCAATTTTCCGTCGGTGGCTCCAACCAATCCATTTGCAAAAACAGTGTTCTGTACCCCAAACCAGCCAATTGTACAAAAAGCAATGACCGCGCCAATGATACTCGAACCATACCTGCCGAATCCTGTCCAACGAGACAAAAGACTAGTTGAAAGACCTTCACGTGCACCGGCATAACCGATTAGAAAACTTATAACTTGTAAAATGACACTTCCAAACATCATGGCCCAAAACGCCTGCCAAAAAGTCATTCCGTATCCTAATGCCGCACCAAGCATAAATTGAGAAAGTGTAGCTAGGGCACCAACTCTGACAATCATGATATCCCACATTGGCAATCTCGCATTTTGTGGAACTCTGGATAGAGAGTAATCGTCTCCCAACTTTGTATTATCTTCCATAAATTCACCCCCTATGAGTTACTCAGCTTTATCAATCAAATTGGAGATTTCCCTGCCTTTTTAAAGCTCTTATGATGAATACCAATAATTATTAACCGAATATTCCGTTAATTTATTTTGCAGGGGTTAACTTGTTGTGTTTTCTTTTTCTTAAAAAAGTTTATGAACTTTTTACTCTCTGTTTAGAAGGTGGAGTCATGTAGGTCAAGCGGCTTTGTTTAACCCCCATAGCAATTAAAATTTCAAGCATCTTTGTGGCTGCAAATGCGGGATCAATAACCGGAACATCATAACCTTTTTGCGTTAATCGTTCCTGAAGCTCCGCTGCAACACCCATAAAGCCTGTACACCCTAACACTAAAGCATGGGCATTGTCATGTTCAATTGCTTTTATCATTTCTTCAAACAACGCACTTTTTAACTTTTCCTTGTCTTGAACTTCTAGAACAGGAATATTTACATACCTAATTGAGGCAACATTCCCATCTACACCTAGAGTTTTGCTTATGTTTTCAATCATAGGCACAACATTAGGCAGCACCGTTACAATAGAAAAGGATTTTGCTAATGAGCTCGCAACAAGCATGGATGACTCACATGGTCCAACTACTGGAATATCCAATATTTCTCTTGCAGGCTTCACACCTGGATCTCCAAAACAATCACTAATTACACCCTCATACCCCTCTTCTTCAGCCTGCTTTGCTTTTTCCAGGAAATTAGGTATACAAAGTGCTTCATCATATTCGCTTTCAATTGATTCAGGTCCATAATCAAGATTGCAAACTCCTACTTCAGTGTTTTCGGAAACATAAGATTTAATCTCTCTTCTAATTTCTTCATTAAAAATGTCCGATATAACCGGCATGATTACTTTAATTTTAATTGGAATACACTCCTTTATTTTTATTAGACCTGCTGAACCATTTTTATTTCTTTGTCATGATTATATTATTTATATCACCCCCTTTTAGGAAACCATTCCATTTCTGCCATAGTTATGACTTCACATTTTTATTATTCAAACAGGGGATATCTTCTTACTTTTTTCCCCTCTTTGAAATCATGTTTGAATGATTTACTCCTTTCCTCGTCTGGTCATAATACGAATGACTTTCATATATTTCCCTTACACATTACCTTCCTATTTGTTATTCACTTTTGGACAGAGGCCCATTTTTCCTCTCTATATCACTAAACATGGAGCTGATGAATCGATCTGCAATATGAACTTGTTCCATTAAATCTTGACCCTCATACAAGTTTATACCCCAGAATAATCCATTCCCGAGTAAAACAAATTGCTTAATGATTTGGTCCACTTCGTCTGCGGAAATGCTCGGATAACTCTGCCTCAATAGAGCTTCAAGTGAACTAACCATCCAATCATTAAAATGCAACAAATACTTTTGTAAATATAGTTTAATTTCCGGAATGGGTGACGTAACTAACGATATATACGCCATAGTCCCTTGCTCATCATCTTTGTGATACTTAACGATCCCGTGAAGCATTTCACTAAAAATCTGATCAACTGATTGTGAACTGGTTTTAGCTAAAATTCGTTTCATTTCGGCTAAATGGTTATCAAGTAATTGTTGAAAAGCAGCGATAAATAATTCCTCTTTGTTTTTGTAAAAAAAATAAATGGATGCTGGTTTTATTCCCACTTCATCCGCAATTTTCTTCATGGTAGCTCCTTGGTATCCATGTAGTGAATAATGCAAAAGAGCTGCATCTATCAATTCTTGCCTTTTCAATTCATCCCCACCTAACGTTTATTAGGTAAATTATAAAGTGTATATTTCAGAAAAACAATAATTTTCTGAATTTTTTCAGTTGAATAATTATTATTGTGATAACAGTAGTTACACAGAGATCAGCACATTTACGGTTATCTTATGCCTCAAGAGATTCGGCACTGGTCGATTAAAAGAAATCCTTTGGCAACACACACTAATATGTTCTTAAAGTTGGATCTTGAAAGCCGACTCTTGGCTAATAAAACAAAAAATCCATTTATCATTTAATAATGAAAAATGGATTTTTATTAAACTTTTATAAGACTCTAGTTATATTCCCACATAATTCGTTTAATGAATCTCGAAAAAACTATTTTTCCAATTCAAATAAAGCAGCAGCATTTGGCCACAATTTCTTGTCTAAATCATCCAAATAAGGAACCACTTTTCGTACATCGGAAATAATTGAAAAATCTACATCATGAATTAAAATACTCTGTTCTGTTCTTGAAGCTTCACATAGGACCACACCGTTCGGAGCAACAAATTTACTCTTTCCGCAGCTCCCTTCATTAACCGTGTTTACGCCAAGAATATAAACCGTATTATCGAGTGCGCGCGCAGGAAGTTGAATATCCCATCTTGTTTCTGCTCCGTAACTCCATACTGAAGGAACAATAATAAGTTCTACACCTTGAAGAGCTAGAATTCGGCTTGGTTCAGGAAATTCAATATCAGCACAAATAAGAACACCTATTTTTCCTTTCGATGTATCAATTGCATTATAGACTTTCTCACCAGGAGTGAAGATTTCTTTCTCTCTTCCCCACAAAAATGATTTTCGATAAGTTGCAATGACTTCCCCTGTTGACTCAATTACAGCTAAGGATATGTAAAGGTCTCCATTTTCTCCCTCAACAAAAGGTACGATGAGTATTACTTTTAACCTCTGAGCTAGCTTTTGAAATAATGAAACAAGTTCTCCAGTCGGAATCTCTTGCAACGATTGGAATTGTTCCTTCGATAAATAGTAACCACTCACCCAAAGTTCAGGTAATACGATTAATTCAGCTCCTTGTTTAGCCGCCTCTTCAACCATTTCTATACAATTTTTAATATTTTTATCCCTTTCTCCAGGGATAGCTTGTAATTGAACTGCAGCAACCTTAACCAACAAAAGCACATCCTTTTCTGCAAATGAAAATTATCAGATTATTTAGAAACCTGTGTTTAATTTAATAATATTTTATTTTGTTTAATTAAGCAATGATTATTTCTTTTAGTATTTAATTTTGAATTTTTTATTTCAAAAAATCTAAAAATTGTGTAAACTATAATCAATCCAGTTTCGGTTAGGGTATTTGTAAACTTTTACACAACATTTTTCAGGGAGGTCTTACATGAAAAAACAACAGAATGAGTTAGAACAATCACTCAGTTCTCGTCACATGTCAATGATTGCTATCGGAGGCGTCATTGGTGCTGGTCTTTTTGTAGGTAGCGGCGCTGCCATACATAAGGTCGGGCCTGGCATCTTGGTCTCGTATGTAATAGCCGGTGTTTTAGTGTTCTTGATTATGAAGAGCCTAGGTGAAATGGCCACTTCCAATCCATCAAGCGGTTCATTTTCAGAATATGCTCGAGACGCAATTGGCCCTTGGGCAGGTACAACAGTTGGGTGGCTTTATTGGTTTCAATGGGTTGTCGTTATTGCCATTGAAGCCATTGCAGGTGCAGCCATCATCAATATGTGGTATCCAGGTATCCCTTTATGGTTTCTTGCTTTGGCCTTGACAATCGCATTGACTTTAACAAATATCTATTCAGTGAAATCCTTTGGAGAATTTGAATACTGGTTTGCCATGATTAAAGTAGCGAGCATCATCGCCTTTTTAATTTTAGGCGTATCTTATATATTCGGATTTTCAGGAGAATCGGCTGTTGGAATATCTAACCTTGTACAAAACGGGGGATTTTTCCCTAATGGTGTTAGCTCCGTCTTTGTGGGAGTCATCACTGTATTTTTCTCTTTTGCCGGTACAGAAGTAGCGACTATTGCAGCTGCAGAATCAAAGGATCCTGTTAAGTCTGTTTCTAAAGCTATCAATAGTACAATATGGCGTGTCTTAATCTTTTATGTAGGCTCAATAGCCGTAGTTGTGACATTACTTCCTTGGAATTCTGCTAATGTATTACAGAGTCCATTTGTTTCCGTTTTAGAGAACCTAGGTATTCCTTTTGCAGCTCACCTCATGAATTTCATCGTACTAACAGCTGTTTTATCATGTCTAAATGCTGGATTATATACAACATCCCGAATGCTCTTCTCTTTAGCCAAAAAAGGGGATGCCCCTAAATATTTTAGTAAGTTGAATAATAATGGCGTACCTGCTAGAGCTGTTTTTGCAGCTACCATATTTTCTTATATTGCTGTAGTGATGAGTTATGTTTCTCCTGAATTAGTTTTTCTGTTTCTAGTTAATTCATCAGGAGCGATTATATTACTAGTTTATTTGGTTATCTCCATTTCTCAGTTGAGGATGAGAAAAAGATTAGAAAGAGAGAATCCTGATGCTCTTAAAGTGAAGATGTGGTTGTTCCCATATTTGACTTATGCAACAATCCTGGGGATTTCCATCATATTGATTTCCATGGCTTTTATTGATTCTACAAGAAGCCAACTTTATTCAACACTATTATTAACGGGAGTAATCATTGTGCTGACTCATTTCTTCGGAAATAAGAAAATTAATAGCGCAGAGGATAAAAGTAAACTATCCAGCAATTTGCCTCCATTGAAATAAGGCAGAATATTATGATGTGATAATTTTAAAAAAGCCTTACTCTTCCACATTGGAAAAAGTAAGGCTTCTTTCTATTGCATCTTCTTTTTTTGAAAAACATCAAAATGACTCCAGATGTCTTCTAAAACTTCTAATCGATCGTGTATATCTTCCTGCTTCTCTTTTCCGACAAACATAATCAAAGCATTAATCAAGCTTAATGGTGCAACAAAAGAGTCAATAAAGCTAGGCATCTGACTGGATGCTGTCAACGGAATGTCCGCATGAGGAATAAGCGGTGAGAGTAAATTATCAGTAATGGCAATTGTTGTCGCATTTTTTTCCTTTGCAAAAGAAAACATTTGAATGGTACTTTTCGTATATCGATCAAAACTGACACCAATCACTACATCTTCCTCACTTAAATTATATAACTTTTCCGATGAATTCTCTAATGACTGCAGAAGTTCCACATTATTTAAAACAATTTGAAGATAATATTCTAAAAACACGCCCAAGGAAGTGGCACTGCGGTTTGCGATAACATATACTCTTCTCGCTTGTAATAAGCATTTCACCGCTTCATGGAATGCATCTTCATCCAATTTCTCCATAGTGGATTTTATGTTTGCGATGTCATCTTGGAAAACTTCGTATACTCCTGAAGACTCTTTATTGTAAACCTTTTGGGACATCTTTAATCGCTCTGTCGTTGTCAGCTGCTGCTTTACAGAATTCTGCATATACTGCTGCATCTCTGGATAGCCTGAATAGCCAAGCGAAGTTGCAAACCGCACAACGGTGGCATCACTGACCCCAGCCATTTTTGCTAATTTCCCAACTGTAAAAAAAGGTACGGTCGTTTGATTCTCTAATATATATGTAGCTATTTTCACGTGGGACTTGCTCATTTCCCCTATTTGTCCAGCGATGTTTTGATAGACGTTTGACATTAAAAAGAGCGCCCCTTTATTTATATTTATGTATTGAAGGAGTATCTATTTCCTTTTTGTGAATGATTATAATTTAACAATAGGTTTCTTCATCCTTTTTTGTCAAGTTAATTGCAAGTACCATGGTGGAATTAAAAAAGGCCGATCAATTAAAATCGCTTTGATCGGTCCTTTTTCTTTTCATCTAACACTCAGTTAAACTGAATTATTTCAGGATCCGTCCAATGGCTTCATCATGCGCTTCCACAGTTCGAAGAATATCTTCCTCCGTGTGTACGACAGACATCGAATAACGATTAAGCGGCTTTGTATAAATACCTAATTTTAATAACTCATAGTCAATCTCTTTTCTTAATTTCGTATTTGCCCTGCTCATATCACGATAATTTTTAATCGGGCCTTCGGCTAAGATAATGTTAAAGATACTGCCCATACCGACTGTTTGCATGTTTAAGCCATGTTTTTTATATACAATCTCAAGTTCCTTACGTAAAGATTGCGTCTTTGCAAACAAGTCTTCCATCGTTTCTTCTTGTTCTAATAAGTCAATAGTTGCTAATCCGGCGGCCAATATGGTTGGGTGACCATTGTATGTTCCACTATGATATAAAGGATTTTGTTTATTTGTATTATCTGCTCCGGCTGTTAAAATATCTCGTCCGCCTCTAGCTGAGCTAATCATCATTATTTCTTTTTTACCTCCAATGGCCCCTACTGGGAATCCGCCACCCAGTACTTTTCCTAAGGTAGTAATATCCGGTTTAATACCATATACTTTTTGAGCTCCCCCAATTGATATCCTGAATCCTGTTTTTACTTCATCAAATATAAGCACTATATTAAGTTCTTCTGTTATTCTACGAAGCCCTTCCATGAATTCTTGTTCAGCAGGAATGAACCCTCCTTGAATTGGCTCTAAAATAACACCTGCTATTTCATGTGCATGGGCACGTAGAATCTTTTCGGTAGATTCCAAATCATTGAATGGAAGAATGACAGTATTTTCAATGTAGTAATCTGGTATTCCTCTTGATTCTCCAACTGCTTTAGGAGCTGTTGCGTTTCCTGCTTGATCCATATCAGGGTTAACACTCACTAATACTTGATCATATCCTCCATGATAATGTCCTTCAAACTTCGCCAATTTCGGTTTTCCGGTATAAGCCACCGCGGTACGAATTGCAAGAAGTGTAGCTTCTAAGCCCGAATTCGTATAACGAACCATTTCAATACCAGGATATAGCTCTACTAATTTTTCCGCCATTGTTGTTTCCATCTTGTGAGGCGTACCGAATATAGTAGTTCCAGACTCTATCATTTGTTTTGTCACAGCATCAAATACTTGTTGATGACCATGACCTAAAATAAGAGCTCCATAACATAATAAATAATCGATATATTCATTACCATCTACATCATATAACTTACTGCCTTTTCCTTTTTCCATCATTAGTGGATGTGGCGGGAAGTATTTAATATGTGCTGTGACACCGCCTGGAATCACTTCACAAGCTTTTTCAAATAATTCAGCTGATTTTTTTGTTTTTTCTGATAATAAAGTTTTGTCATGTAGTATCATAATTAATTTCCCCTTTATATAGATTTTTTCTCATGCGAAGTATTTTTAAATAAATAGAAGAGATTTTTTAAAATTAAACAAACTTCTATTAAATGTGGAGATTTTTCAGACCAAACCCAGATATTCAATTGATTAAGCAACCAGGTCCAGGCCCGACCATAAGAAGATAAAAGATAATAAGGTATACACTTTGAAAGCGCTTCCACCAGCCATCATTTCAAGCTTCTCATTCACTTCCTGTTCTAGCCAATAGTAAATTTTCTTATTATTAAAATAAATATTTCATTATAAATCATAATATGAAATAAATGTTACAAAGTCAAGATTAATAAGGAGATTTTTGCTTATTTTTATTGCAAGATCTCAGAAATATAAATGCTAGCCCATACGGATGAAGCAGATTCAACGACTATTCAAAAAACCAGAAAAAATTTCTCAATAAATAAGCTGTAATCAATTTTTTCGACGGATATCTGATTTTAATGAATAAACGCCAATTAAGCGCTCCAAGAAAATGGCGCGCTTAATTGGCGTTATTTATCATGCACTACAAACATAACTGTGTCTCCTTGGCCTCTACCGGAGCAAATGGCTGTAATTCCTATACCACCGCAGTTATTTTGGGATGCTGAATTACATATTCTATCGTGGTCTATTTTAAAATAAACTAAACATTTATTCTATAGAGATTCATCCGGCGGTGCTCAGATCCCTACAACATTATAAACTAGGATAGAAAAATGAGACTGAAACTACGGAGTTTTCTGCATTGAACGGAGCTCAACTATATTGCTGAATTACAACGTACTTTTATTTAATTCGAAAACTTTAAAAGGTTTTTGCAATCAAGGCAAAGATTTTCTTTTAAAGTTTTATATCCATTTTCTTCAATTCGGTCACTATTGCACCTTCTCCCTCCTCATATTAATTTAAGGGGGGAGGAGGCTCATTTAGCACGCCACATTTTAAAATTTTAAATCAGAGGTTCTCTTTAAATATTTTCACTTTTATACTTTGAATTTCGTTCTAATGAAGGAGAAAATTTTAGAATACGTAACATTCTTTCAATCTCAGAAAGGATGCACTTACATTGTTTCATAGTTTTTTATTTCAAATTCATTTTGGCCGATTAATCGACATACTCAATTTATTAATAAGCTCTTGGTAATCCTTAGTATCATTTGGATCTATACCTTCCCTGACGTTTAGTATCTCGTATCGGTCATACTGTTCTGGAATAAGTTTTCCGTCTAGCATTATCCTGATCTAAGCAGCGCAACTTCAGAGGAAGAAGCAGTGGATTTATTAAAACAACACTATGAAAAAAGCGATAATAAGAAAAATCAATGGATATTAGGCTTCAGATGGTACCACTTATTTTGGGAAAAACAGAATTGCCCCACAGATTTTCTTGGATAAAGTATTCCCCGATCAACCCGTTTGTCTGCTGAATGCGGATGCCCATGGAGCTTGGCTGAACAGCAAAGGACTAGAAGTACTTGGAATAAATCGTGAAACCCCAGATCCCCCTTTTGGAAAAATCATTAGAGATGAAAACGGGGAGCCAACAGGTGTACTGGATGAAACCGCCCTTGGGCTGGCTAAAAAAGCATTTGAATTTCCATTTGAGCAACGTGTCCGTGTTTTTCAAAGTTTTTTAAAGATGGCCGCTAAATATGGAGTGACTTCTGGGGGCGATATGTTTCCTGTGCCTGGATTTGATATGGGGGATTTGGAAATTTATGAGCTGTTCGAAATAAAAAGGAGACCTTTCAGTCCGAATCGATTTTTTATCCACTTTAACCGGAGAGTTTGGTTATGTTAAGAAACTTAGAGATAAATATTGTTCAGAAAAATTAAATTTTTCTGGTTTGAAACAATTTTTGGATGGCGTTCCTGCTACATACACGGCTTATTTACTCGGACCGTATTACGATAACCCAAATACAATCGGTGAAACCCTAATGCCGCCAGAATTGGTTAAAGAGTTGATAACTAATGCAGATAAAGAAGGATTTAGAATAAGGTTGCATGCTTGTGGAGATGCAGCTATCAGACTAGCTTTGGACAGCTATGAAGCTGCTTGGGGCTGGAACATTTGTAGTTTTCTCCACTAGAGGTTCCATAAAAGAAACAGGGCAACAAATTGGAGATCTCTTGGAAAAATTAGCTCTAATTTCGGAATTACCATCGAACGTTGGGATCGGCTATGGAGAAACTGCATTGACTGCAGAAGAAAATGCACGACTTGCTTTAAATCATGCACAAAATTACGATTCTTTTTGTGCATTCCTTGTTGATGATAGAGGGATTATTGAAGGTGCTCTTAAGGAACAAGAAAGGATTTCTTATGGCTATCGAACGGAGAATAAGGAAATCAGTGAAAAACTTAAACAGTGTGGCGTCACGATTACAACACTTAACAAGATTTTGTCTGTACAAAAAAGAACTGGGAACCACTCTATAACAGCATCAATTCTAGCAGAATGGTTAAAAATGACACCCCGGAACGCACGGCGAATACTTAATGGTTTAGTCGAGCAAGAGATTGCCGAAATAATTGGTGAAGAAGCACCTACAGCTAAAGGAAGACTTAGAAAGATATATCGAGTTAATAGTGAATTGGAGACTAAAACGGAATAGACTATTAAAGTAGAGGGCACTCAATTCCTAAGTGTGAATTCTCTTAACTCACCTTTCAAATTAGATTAGGAGCAGAATGTCCTTTCAAAGGGTAATTCGGAAGTTTTGTGTGTTGTATTTTTACAGCTTTAAGAAAACTTGTAGATAAACCCTAACATTAACAAAACGCCATTTAAAGCGTTTCAGACTGTAGACAAACTCGATGAAAATTCGAGTTTGTCTACAGTTTTTTAACGGTTTGTACAATTTGAACGTAGCACCTCAAAGTGTCAAATGGTGTCCTACACTTGGGACTAGAAATTTCTTTTGGATAGTAAATTCCTTCAGTAACATCTATGGTGCCCTACTGGGTTTGGTATGTAAAAACAACTTAGTTCCAACACTTAATCTAATTTCTATTATCTTTTAAAGTTGATTTTATTATCCATTAGTAATTGGAATTGCATAACTTTATTTAGGATATTGAAAATAAAGTCATGTTCGCAATATTTGTCCAAAACAAGAAAAAGAGCAATGTAGTTGCTCTTTACAGACTCAAAGATATTATAATAACTCGCTAGCTATTGGCAGTTTTCCAATTAACTCGAATGCTTACTGCCATAAAAGACTAACTGTTTTCCTTCCTGTTCTTCCATTTTGAATCCATGCCAACCTTTTGCGAGTATTTCTTGCTGGGCTGCAATATCATTCATCTCAATGAACTGGATTTCCTGCCAATGAGATGCGTCCACTACCGACAATTCCTTGACAAATACATAACGCATTTGCCCCCCATATTTCTCCTTTAATGCTGCAATCTCCATTCCCTGGGCAAACTTATCCTTTAAACTCGGGATGTTAAAAGGCGCAACCGTGCAGCAAACATATCGGTAAGGCGAGTCGTGCTTGTTCAACTCCTTCATGATTAATGTTGCAAGTGTCTGTTGCATTTTATTTCCCCTGTA
This sequence comes from Peribacillus sp. NPDC096540, assembly GCF_050278525.1. Taxonomy (NCBI): domain Bacteria; kingdom Bacillati; phylum Bacillota; class Bacilli; order Caryophanales; family Bacillaceae; genus Peribacillus; species Peribacillus sp. NPDC096540. The sequence continues at coordinate 21,263 of NZ_JBNNTG010000040.1, forward strand.
TGCAGGCAGTACGTTGGAAATTTCCTGATAGATAACTTTCGACAGCTCGTTTTCTGTCAATCCGATATCTCTGCCTAGATGATCCTCATCAATAGGAGGAGTCAGCAACGCCCGGAACGCAATTAGTTCTTTACAAACGAATGCTCCAATCATCAGTCCATTTCCTTCTAGAATATATTGAAACTCTTCCTTGGTAAGCGGTTGAAGCACACCTTTATCGTTCAAATGTTGAACGACCTGTTCTTGGACTTGCAATATATCGATTAAATCCTCCAACACTAATTTTCTGACCTCAAAGCGCTTGTGATTTTCCCTTTCCTTTTTGATGGTTCCCTCATAAATCAATTCCAAAGTCGCTCCCCCTTTTATCGGATAACATCCTGAAAAACAGTTAATTCAACTAGCGTTTCTTCATTTATCTGTACACCTAATCCTGGTTTTTCAGTCAATCTTATATACGGCACATCATAGAATAGATTTCCAACATCCCTGGAGAATTTCAATGGACCGGTGAGTTCTACGCTTGTGATCACTTTCTTGGAAAAAGCTACATGGAATCCTGCTGCAGATCCAATAGAAGATTCAACCATCGAGCCTATCTGACATTCTAACCCAGCAAGCTCTGCTTGGTGGGCAAGCTTTACCGCAGGATATATGCCACCGCATTTCATCAGTTTAATATTTACTTTATCGGCTGCTCGTTTCTGGATAATTTCACGCATTTCCCGGGTGCCCTTTAACCCCTCATCAATCATCAACGGGATCGTAGACTTCGATTTTATTTCAACCATTCCATCAATGTCATCAGCAGCTACCGGTTGTTCAAGCCAATCAAGCTGGCATTCACGCAATTGATCAATCGCTATAAGAGTTACCGCACTGTTCCGCCACCCTTGATTAACATCTGCTCGTATAGCAATATTCTCACCCACACGGGCGCTTACAGCTTGAATACGTGCCACATCCTCACTGACATTGGTGCCAACCTTCATTTTAAATGACTGATAGCCCTTCTCGGCCATAGCAGCCGCTTCTTCGGCCATTTTTTCAGGAGAGGCTATACTTAAGACATGGGTAATCGGAAACTCATCATGATAACGTCCCCCGATTAACTGGTAAACTGGCTGCCTCAGCTTCTTACCCATGATATCAAAGCAAGCAATATCGATAGCCGCCTTAGCTGTAGGGGCTCCATAAATCGTTTTATCCATCAAATCATGTAGACTTTCGATTTCAAATGGATTCTTGCCTATCAGTATGGGTCCCAGCGTATTTTTCAACACTTGGTAGGTCCCTTCCAATGTCTCACCTGTCACATGTTCGTCTGCCACACCTTCCCCGTACCCAACAATCCCTTCATCCGTCTCTATTTTAACAAGAATCGATGGCATAAATTCGTAAGTATGGTAACTAACCACAAATGGCTCTTTAAGAGGTAGATGGATCGCATATAGGTGGATCGCTGTAATTTTCATTTCTAAAACTCCCTTTCGATTCACAAGATTGTACGAATTTGATATAGTTGTCGGTAATACACCGTTATTTAGGAATACATTAGCTCTTTCACTTGGAGGTTAACAATGAATACAAGAATTGCTGTCATTGGTTCCACTGAATTTATCGAAAGAATTGAATCCATCACATCCGAAATTGCTGAAATTGACTTGGACGCCTATATATACCAGAAACCTACTGAGGCCGGTCTGCTAATTAAGACTCTAAAGCCATGTGATGCTGTGTTGTTTTCAGGGGCGTTGCCGTACTATTTTTCAAAAAAATATCATGAGCATCTTCCGATTCCTTCTTTTTATTTAGCACAAGATGAGATATCGGTCGCTTCTTCCTTACTATCCGTGCTATATCATAAAAAAATCTCTCCTCACCGAATTTCCGTCGATGTTAGCCAAGCCTCCATTGTCACGAACGTATTAGCTGACCTCAAAATCGAGATGGATCCAAGCTATATCATGGATTACCAGGAAATGCTTGAGGACTCATTTGACATTTCACTGATCACATCTTACCATCAAAACCTTTGGAAAGATGGTTTCATTGATCTTGCACTAACAAGCGTACATTCTGTATTTGATCAACTGCAGCTTATTGGTGTACCTGCCATGCGCATGGTTGATCCTCGAAGTTCCATCTTTAAAGCACTGCAGGATATTAAAGCCCATACAGACCTAATTAAAAGCAGGTCTTCACAGATTGCCGTTTGCTATGTCATATCGGAAGAAGCGAACGCTCATGAACTGGTAGATGGGTTGGCACATGAAATTCAAGCCTCCGTCCAGTTACTTGAAGACTGCCATTTCATACTGTACAGCACCCGTGGTGATATCGAATCATTGATGAAGAGAAACGGTCTGAATCATTTTTTTGCCCAATTTCAGAAAAAGAGCACGATTGGTTTCGGATATGGTTCAACTATTATGGATGCAGATCGACATGCAAAGATTGCCCTCAGTTTTGCTGAGAAACATAGTGATGACAAATGCGGATACATTTTCACGGAAGACAAAGATTTGCTTGGCCCTTTTCCACAGCATACTAAACAGCAACGCTTGAAAAACGATCATCCCGAACTTCTTCAGGTGGCCAAACAGACAAAATTGAGCCCTGCAAACATATCTAAAATCATCCAGTTCAGTCATTCCCGCCAATCCGTCCAATTCACAGCTGCTGAACTAGAGGATTATTTACAGGTGACCCGTCGTACCACAGAAAGAATTCTAAAAAAACTATCCGATCATGGTCATGTGATCATCGTTGGAGAAGAAATGACCTATTCAAAAGGGCGTCCCCGAGCTGTTTATGAACTTAATTTGCCAGTATACTGAATCCAAAAAAAAGAAAGGTTCTCGTTGAGGGAACCCTTCTTTTCGAAGGGCTCTTGCTTTGGAGCATGTCCCATTAAAAGGTCGGCAAGTTATATTGGTAGAGTTGCTTCCTCTTCTTTCTTGATATTCTGAATTTCAGCTTCTGTCAATTTCGTAATTGTAAAGCCAGTCATCGCATAAATGATAGAAATAACCGGGATGATAAAATTCAGAATCGCATATGGTGCATAATCGAATGCATGCACACCAAGTGTAGCTAAAATAAACACTCCGCAAGTATTCCAAGGAACAAATACCGAAGTCAATGTTCCGCCATCCTCAAGTGCGCGGGATAGGTTCTTCGAGTGTAGTCCTTTATCACGATAAGCTTTTACATACATACGTGAAGGAATGACGATGGAAATATATTGTTCCGAGCATGTAATATTCGTCGCAAAGCATGATAAGACCGTTGATGCTACGATGCTTCTTGATGTTTTTGCAAATTTTAATATTTGCTTTACGATTGCTTGAAGCATGCCTGTGTTTTCAAGGATTCCACCAAATGTCATCGCAACAATCGTCATTGACACGGTGTACATCATTGAATCCAATCCGCCGCCGTTAAACAGCTTGTCGACCATTTTATTGCCCGTATCAATCACGAAGCCGCTTTGCAAAGCTGCTATTGCATTAGCCACGTTGCCACCTTGAATGAATATTTGTGATAAGAAACCGAGCAAGACCCCTATAATCAATGCTGGAATGGCTGGAACCTTTTTAGCAACAAGAATAATGACGATTAACGGAATGATCAATAGAAATGGGGAAATGACAAAGCTATCCTGTAAAACACGGATCGTTTGTTCAATATTCGCAGCATCCATATCTCCTTTCCCAAAATCCCTCCCAAGAATGGCGTACACGACCAAGGCAATGATAAAGCCTGGAATCGTTGTGTAAAGCATATGGCGAATATGCACGAATAAATCTGTTCCTGTCAGCCCGGATGCAAGATTCGTCGTGTCTGAAAGCGGTGACATTTTATCACCAAAATATGAGCCTGAAATAATGGCCCCCGCAATCATTGGCGCAGGAATCCCCATACTTAGGCCAATCCCCATCCCAGCAACACCGATTGTCCCCATAGTTGACCAAGAACTACCGATAGCCAATGATACCACTGCACAAATAACGGAGATGCTTACAAGAAAAAACGAAGGTGTGAGGATTTTGAGACCATAATATATCATGGTGGCAACAATTCCTCCGCCCATCCAAGCCCCGATTACCATCCCTACCAGAATAATGATGACGACTGCTGGCAGAGCGAGACGTATCCCCTTGTACATAGACTCTTCAATTTCACTCCACTTATATCCAGAACTCCAAGCAACAATAGCAGCAACTGATGTTCCTAAAATAAGTGGAATATGTGGACCCTGTTCCAGCCAGACAACCGTAATAGCCATCATTACAATCATGACGATGAGCGGTATTATTGCAACAGCGAATGACATTTCTTTTTTCATAAAGCATCCCCTTTGTTTTTAAAATTAATTAAATGACTCTAGTATTTTGGTAACTATTTAAAAACAAATAATACGTCGCTAAATAGACGCTAATAGAATTATCATAATATTCCCATGGATATTCGTCAATTAATTTTTTGAAAATTGGCTCTCTTTAGCGAATCGTTTGAGCATCCCCTATCGTTACCAAACAAAACTGCAGTAACAGCAGTTCATCTAAGAATTGATCATCGTAAGGCTCTTATTACGAGAAGACCCTTGCCCCGACATCGAGTGTAGAATGATCAAATATTCGAATGAATGTGAATTTCATATATTAAATTGGGTGGTTGGTAGAATGGATAAGCCCCTCTCAAATGAGAAGGGCTCAGACTGTAGACAAACACGATAAATAATTGAGTTTGTCTACAGTCTTTTTGAGGGTTTGTAAATTTTGAAAGTTGATTGGAACGTAGGGCACTCGCTTTCCGCGGGCGGTCCGCCCTCGGCGCCCTTTGCGCCTGTGGGGTCTCCCTTGGACACGCTTTTCCCGCAGGAGTCTCGCACACCCGTTCCAATCAACTTTGTTTTAATATTTAGATGGAACCCCTTTTGCCAACAGTCTTTTTTGTTTTAAATTAGAAGTATCTTTGCCCGGCAGGTGAATCGTTGAAGTATTCTACAACCACTAAAGAGGGCTATCGTGAGTACAAATCACCGAAACACATTTGTGCAACGTGTCCTTTTTTAGCACAATGTACCGAAAGTAAAAATCATCAAAAAGTAGTGACACGTCACATTTGCAAGAATACGTGGAAGAAGCAGATCATCTTCGCCATCACGAAGATATAAAACCAATTTATGCGAAACGCAAAGAAACAATTGAGCGAGTATTCACAGATGCAAAAGAAAAGCATGGCATGCGTTGGACAACGTTAAGGGGACTTAAAAAATTGTCGATGCAGGCGATGCTTACTTTCGCTGCCATGAATTTAAAGAAGATGGCCAACTGGACTTGGCGAGGTCCAGAAATGGCCTAAATAATGGCCTCGGAGAGGTCAACTACTCTCTATAACTGCTTCAATCAAAAAGGTTTCGGAATGAGACCATTCCGCAACCTTTTTGTCTACAATCTGAGGCTACCTTTTGTGTGGGAGGTACGACATCAGATATTAAGGCCTTTATTTCTTTTATAACCCCTGTTGAATTTAACTGCCCGGTTTTTTGCATACAAAAAAAGGTTGCCTCAGCAACCCTCTCGAATAGAAGTAAATCACTCGTTCGTTTAGTCCCATTTTACTTTCAAGCGTAGACATAAACCTTAAAATTATTTACGCGACTTTTTTATTTTGCCATATTTTTGACTTCCAACACCGGCTACAAGATCCATGCCAAGCATGTATCACACTCATTTGCGGACAGGGCTAGTCGCCCCATTGCTCTGAAGGTCGGGCTTGGTTCCGATGACGACGGTGGCGTCCAGTTCGTCGAATCTGGCCACATGCGGTATCAGCCCGTTGCAAACGAAAATCTCAACGGTCTTCGGGGCCTGACGCTCGCTAGTCTCGACCAGCAGGTGGCCGCCGGGTGCCAGCCAGAGTGGCGCCCCGGTCGCCACCCGCCGCTGGACGTCAAGCCCGTCCGAGCCTCCGTCGAGCGCCACTATTGCCTCGTGTATGCGGGCCTCAAGCGGGAGCATTCCGATCGCCTCGGTGGGTACGTATGGTGCGTTGACGACCAGAACGTCGACGCGCCCCCGCAGTGTGGAGGGCAGAGAATCGTAGAGGTCGCCTTCGTAAACGTGACCACCGGCGGCAATGACGTTGCGGCGAGCGCATCGCACCGCGGCGGGGTCGATGTCGGCGGCGTACAACTCGATTCGTTCCTGGGCAGCGGCTAGCGCGACGCCCACCGCACCTGATCCGCAGCACAGGTCAACCACGATGGCTCCTGGTCGGGTGAGATCGGCGGCCTGGCGGACGAGAAACTTGGTGCGCTGACGGGGTACGAAGACTCCCGGGTTCACCACTATCCGCAGACCGCAAAACTCAGCCCAGCCGATGACGTGTTCGAGGGGCAACCCGGTTACTCGCCGGTCCACCATGACGGCAAGGTCAGCTGGCGTCCGTGCCGCTGAAATAAGCAACCTGGTCTCATCTTCGGCGAAAACACAGCCGGCTGCACGAAGTCTGCTGACGATGATTGTATGAATGGTATCTCCTTGAAAGCCATCACAATTTACTTTCCCTGAGCTCAAAGATGTTTTCCTTAAGTCCATAAATTCCCCTCATTCCCATCTTTGTAACTTCCGGTTAGCACAAAAAGAAGAAGGAGTTGCTACGCTTCAACCCCTTTTCTTTAACTTAAGCACCTATATCGTTTATCAAAAAAAGGCGTACCACAATTGTAGTAACACCTTTTTATATGAGCCCTTAAAATTATATATTCGGCAAAGGGAAAAAAATCCCTTCTTCCACATAACGCCCCATTAATTGCATAAGAAACTTCTATAGCGGCGCTCCTCGCCGCCACCATCTACCACGAAAACCTGCTCTTAATGGTTCACCATTTCCTTGAATAGACAATTTACTTTCAGATTCAAACACCTGATAGTCACCAATTTTTGTTTTATGTAAAATCAAATCGTTTACGCTCACCATATTAGGATTTGAATAATATTCCATTTCTTTTTGAGAACATCCCCCAATCATGAATAAAAAAATTATTATTGAACACAAGCTACGAATATTTCCCACTCCTTATTAACGGAAAATCTCTGTATTTCTATTTTTTACACATACCGTCCTAATGGTTTCCAATTTCCATCCTTTATATCGGACCTTTCTGGTTTTCTTACGTTCTTCGAAAAGGCTCCTTCACTAACTCCTAATTTAATAAAGTTTTGTTGTGCTTCTCTAAAGGAAATATTATTTGCGCCGTCTTCATCTGGATATTTATATTGATAGCCATCATCTTCCCAAAAGCAGATTTCGCAAATTTCATAGGTGTCTGGTGGTTCTTCATTCAGTGTTTTATAACCGCAGCATGGACATGTAAATTTCATAAAATGTACTCCTTTTAGTAAATCACTATTAGTTCCAATCAATATCCATATAAATTTCGAAAAGTTTTCTTCCCTCAATCGTTCCATTTTCAAAAAGAGCTTTGGAAGTATCAAATTCTTGAGTTAACGAACCTCTAACTCGTGTAAGGTAGTACTCATCTGGATTTTGACTTATCCAGTATTCCTCATTTTTATAGTCAAAACTAAATTCTTCACCATTTTCTACACGTTCTTGCATTTCATTAAAATTCTCCAAGGTCATTTGTCTCACCTGCCTGTTTAGGTTTCCGTTAAATTATACCTTTTTCCTTATGCAGCTGTCCCCAAAAGCTGAATAAGAAAAAGCAAGTGCCTAACCCATGCTAGTTTTTGTTACAATAAATTCATGTACGAAAATCCTGTTAGGAGATGAGGATGTACATTTAAATCTCTATTTATTAAATAATTATTTTATAATGAATTTAAGAATATGGTTTATTTAGGAGGAAAGGTAGTTATGCTGAACATACGAAATGTAAAAATGGAAGACTTACCTGAACTTGTAGTTATCGAACATCTTTGTTTTTCAAAAGAAGAGGCCGCGACAAAGGAAGCGTTCGAAAATCGCATTCAATTTATCCCTGATAGTTTTTTTGTAGCGGAAGAGGATGGTGTGCTCGCGGGTTTAATCAATGGACCAGTCATTGACACAGCGTTCATTACAGATGATTTATTTAGTGAGATACAGGTAAACCCAGCGTCTGGCGGTTATCAAACTATTTTAGGGTTAGCGGTGTCTCCGCATTTCCAAAAAAGAGGCGTGGCATCCGCGTTACTTGCTCATCTTGAAAAAGAAGCGCGAGCGAACAAACGTGAAACGATTACACTTACTTGTAAAGAGAACTTAATTCGCTTCTATGAAAACCATGGATACCTCAACAACGGTTTTTCAAGCTCAGAGCATGGAAGAGCTATTTGGTACAACATGAGTAAAAAATTATAATGAAAGCTATATCAGCTTTAAAACAAAAAAAAGTAGCCAGTCCACATCATGGATGCCTACTTTTTTTCTTTTTACTGAACAGAGTAATATAAGCCGGCAGGATGGTTAATGCAAAAGATCAATGAACACAGTTTATCCTTCTTTATGAAGAATCGCACCCGTTAGCTAACAAGAATTATTTTTTTAAGAACTCGTTTTTTCTTTTCATTACATTTTCTAAGACTGTAATGGACCTTGAAGTATTAAATGGTTCAATATCTAAAGAATGATTAGCATTGGGGACTTTTTCAATTATTATATTTGTTTTATTTTCAATTACTTGGATTTTGCTAGAAATATAATGAGGGTCTTTTTCGCCTATAACAATAAGGATTGAATGATTACTAGTTAATAAAGCTTCGAACAATGAATCAAACTTTAATAGTGGTGTAAGCAAAATCATTTTAGAATTCATATACATATCACTTTTCATAAGACCGTTAATGATAGGAATTGTACCAAGTGATTTTCCTAAAAACACAGTTTCATGATATCGTTGATTTTTAAACACCTCAGTAATAATGGGATTGACATCATTAACAATGATTTTTGTGATATCTTCCAATGGAAACTTGAATATATCCTGGCCGTATGAATAATGAATATGAACGACATCATACTTATTCTGAAGCATTGTCATTGTCGAATAATAAAATAAAGGCTTCTCATACGTGTAACCCGCTCCAGAAAACATAAAACAAACAACCGGACTTCCGGTTTCAATATGTGTGTATTGAACTTCTTTTTCATTAATAATTGTTGTTCTTTGATTAACCTTCATAATAGTCCCCCTAGTATCATTCATTTTTTTAAAATCTTAAGTCTAAATAAAAGGGATACAATATGAAGTTCTTCTTATACAAACCTATCCCATTACTTTAATAAGAAAAAGCGACCTTCGTATATCGAAGTATCGCATCTGTTAGTTAAACAATAAACTATAACTGTTTATAAACAAATTCTCTGTACTTTATAAAGTGATGTTTTTTATAGAACTCTTTTGCATCATCGTTTTCAAACCAATAATCTAATTCAATTAAATCTATACCGTTCCTTTTCGCTATTTTATATACCTCTTCCATTAACCTCGTTCCATAACCTTTTTTCTTTTGATTCTCAACTATACTAATCTGATGCACATATACAGAATTATAACCATTTTTAAAAACATTTTCTGGATAGTTTCTAATCTCTATCCACACGTAACCAAGTGATTCTTCATTATCTTCTAAAAGAAGGAAAACAAAACTGTTGTTGTTGATTAAACTTTTGAATGTATCTTTAATTTCACTATAGTTATATTCCTTAGAATATTTGGGATAAAGTTTTGCATGCAAATTGTGAACATATTGATTTAATTTTGCAATTTTTTTATAATCAGTAGTTTGTCTAATTTGCATAATTTCCACTACCTATCTATTCCTATTTGTTCCATGCGAACCATCAATATCTTAAAAAATCACGTTCGAATAGAAGTGAACAATAGTACGACTTTCTTTTATTCTCCGTTCAATTTTTTGAACTGTTTTGTTTAATTGACTATCTGTATTCTTCAAATCGTACTTTTTATAGAAAAAACTATATAAAGTTAGATCTCTTAACTTTAAAAATAGAGGTATTGTTTCATAATCTTCAGGTGCAAGGTGATTTTCTGTCTCATATCCTTTTATGAATTCCCTCATAAATTTGGTAGCATATCCATCGAGGTCATTTACGCCCTCACGTTCTAAGCTCCACATAAAATAATACAGAGGTATTGCCAAATCGCTTGCAAACCAGTGGTTAGAACAGTCATCAAAGTCAAAAACAAAAATCTTACCTTCATGATAATGGAAATTGCCGTGATGAATATCAGAATGAATCAATCCAAAGTTATCTTGATGAACTGGAAGAGCATTTAATTTCTTAATAATTAATTCTTGTTGGTGTATCACTTGCTCTGGAACATCAACATGATAGAGTGTTGCATTCAATAATTCTTCTTCATACCAATTCAATCTTTTATATTCTGTTCCAGGCTTGTAACTTTTTGTTTTTTTATGTAGTTGGCCTATTGTTTTCCCCCATTCAAAAAATAAATGTTCGTTAAAATTTTCATCAGTTACTTTCATCCTTACACCAGGTGCTTTCTCAAACAGACAACAATAAAAATTTGTCCCATCAAGACCCGGTACAATTTCAACTAAGTTATTTTCTGTTGAAGGAATAACTTTCGGAATGATACTTCCATTATTTTGTAAATACTCAATCCACTTTAACTCAGCAAGCACTTGTTCTTTTGTACGATGTGATTGGTGTGTCAATCTCAAGATGAATGGTGTTCCCTCCCTGTAAACCTCAAATACATAGTTCTCTGCATCCCCAAGTTTTACTGGACTCTCTGCACTCACTTGAAAAAAACGCCCGGCCAATTCCACCATTTCATTTGTAAAAATCCTTTCTACCGCCGCTTCCATTATCTTCACTCCTATTAATGATGTTGCTTAAGCAACAAATGACTGGTTAGTAAAAAAACGAATTACATATGTTTTATACGATACCAAGGTACCTTTTCCCTTTATTTGTATATCATTCTTTTTTATACAGCTTTATGATAACAAGGGTAAATATATGTTCATATGTGTGAAGAGACTAAGAAAGAAATATTAGCAAACTCCTTTAAATCCCCTCCCCATTTAGCTCTACAAAAAAAGGACTGCATCAGCAGCCCTTTTTAAACTCTTTCACTTTTTATAAGCCAATAAGTAAATGATTTGTATTTGAAAGCATCAAATAGCATAAATCATTGGAAACTTTTCTTAACAATGAAAATTTAATTTATTTAATAATTAATTCGATTAAATTATTAAAAGCGACCTTATGCCTATTTTGCATTCCTGTGTTCATCGAAATCAATTTGACATTCTTCTAACGGAATTACTTTAGTTTTCTTAATTAATTTATAGCCAAACCACATCACCAAAAATAATGGGATACCAAGATAGCTAGCAATTACACTCGCCCACTCAATGTGATCTCCGAGAAAGGCTTGATAGTTTTGCGCCAATAAAACCGAAAAACAAAGGACAAATGAAAATATCGGTCCGAAAGGAAACCATTTTGAAAGATAAGGAAGATCATCCAGTGAAAAACCTTGAGCAATGTATGCTTTTCTAAACCGGTAATGACTTGCCGCTATACCCAGCCAAAATATAAATCCAGTGACTCCAACTGCATTCATTAGCCAAATATATATAACTCCATCACCGAAAATGGAAGCAAAAAATGCCAACATCCCTACAAGTGAAGTTACAACCAGTCCCCAAATGGGAACGCCGCGTTTGTTGAGCTTCCCAAAAATACGCGGTGCCAGCCCTTCATTTGCCATTGAGTACAACATTCGGCTTGTCACGTAAAGACTCGAATTACCTGCGGATAATACGGCTGTTAAAATGATAGCATTCATCACGGAAGCAGCAAATGCCAGTCCCACTTTTTCAAACACCATCGTAAACGGGCTAACCATGATCGTATGTCCCTGCAGACTGCTATTTGTATAAGGAACTATCAATCCAATAACAAATATCGCTAGGATGTAAAATAAAAAAATACGCCAAAAGATGCTGCGAACTGCACGTGGTACATTTTTTGCCGGATCTTCACTCTCACCGGCTGCAACACCAACTATTTCTGTCCCTTGAAAAGAAAAACCAGCAGCTATGAAAATACCCAATGTTGCCAAAAAACCGCCTGCAAACGGAGCATCGCCAACTGTGAAGTTTTTAAAACCAATCGCCTCTCCGTTCATAATCCCGAATATCATCAATATACCGACAACGATAAAAATGATGATGGTCGCCACTTTAATGAGCGAAAACCAATATTCCCCTTCTCCATACCCTTTAACGGATACGTAATTCAACAAGAATATCAAAACTAAAAACAAAGAACTCCATAAAAATGACGGGCTGTGAGGAAACCAAAACTTCATAACCATCGTTGCGGCAGATAGTTCCGCGGCAAGCGTCATAGCCCAAGTGAACCAATAATTCCAACCAAGCGCAAACCCAAGTGCTGGATCGATAAAACGCGTTGCGTAGGTACTGAAAGCTCCGCTGACTGGCATAAATGATGCTAGTTCTCCGAGACTTGTCATAATAAAATAAACCATTATACCAATAACAGCATAAGCGACCATAGCCCCTCCAGGTCCTGCAGTGTGAATGGCCGGCCCGCTGCCGAGAAAAAGCCCTGTTCCAATCGCACCGCCCAACGAAATCATCGTTAGATGGCGCGCTTTTAGTTTTCTTTGTAAAGTATTTGACGGCTGGTTTTGTTCATTTTTAGCAGGCAGTTGCAATTGCTGATTTTCCAAATTCGATTCCCCTCCAATAATGCAATTTTTTCTAGCACGAATAATGCAAAGTCAATCATTCTATCAATAGTTTACTTCCTCCGATTTTTACTATTTAAAGGTCATTTTCTCTTAATGAGGAGACCTTTTTTTGGATTTTAGGGATCTATGCAACAAAAATAATCGCCGGTATTTTAAAATTCGGTTAATCCGCACTTCATATTATGTCGTGGGTAAGCTCCTATGAATAAATGAATTCCAATCGATTTGATATAACCAGCTTGCCGCTACTTCAATATCTTTTGAAAAGATACGATCTTGTGTAATGCTAGGAATAAGCTTTCTTGCTTCCGTATAAAACTCTTTTGTAAATGGAGCCATCTTTTCTGTTCCACGGTATTCCACCGCCTGCAAGGCACAAATGAGTTCAATCGCCAAAACGCGACGAACGTTTTGAATGATTTGATGGGCGTGTCGGGATCCAATCGTTCCCATGCTTACATGATCTTCTTGGTTCGCTGAAGATGGTATGGAATCCACACTTGCAGGATGTGCGAGTGTTTTATTTTCAGAGACGAGTGAAGCGGCACAATATTGCATGATCATTGCTCCCGACTGCAAGCCAGGTTCCGGACTTAAGAATGGCGGTAAATCATTCAGCTGAGGATTGACGAGTCGCTCAATGCGGCGCTCTGAAATATTCGCAAGCTCGGCCACAGCGATTTTCATAAAGTCCATCGCAAATGCAATCGGCTGACCATGGAAGTTGCCTCCTGAAATAACCTTTTCACCATCATCAAAAATAAGCGGATTATCCGTTGCAGCATTCATTTCGATTTCCAATTTTTCTTTTACATAATCGAGAGTTTGCCATGATGCCCCATGCACTTGCGGGATGCAGCGAAGAGAATACGCATCCTGTACCCGCAGTTCCCCTTGCTTGGTGATGAGCTGGCTACCATTGATCATGCGACGGATCCGTTCTGCGACCTCTGATTGTTGGCGGTAACCGCGAGCTAGATGAACATCCGGATCAAAGGCGTCTTCAATGCCGCGTAACCCTTCTAATGTCATTGAAGCAATCGCCTCAGTTTGATGGGCCAGCTGTTCAGCTTCGATGTAATTGACAAGTCCCATTCCCGTCATGGCTTGCGTTCCGTTAATCAAAGCAAGACCTTCTTTTGCTTTAAGTGTCAGCGGAAGAATGCCTTCTTTCGATAAAGCTATGATGGCCTCCATTCGCTTCCCTTTATAGAACACTTCGCCCTCACCCATCAAAACTAGTGCCAAATGAGAAAGAGGCGCCAAGTCCCCACTCGCCCCGAGAGAGCCTTGCTGAGGGATGACCGGATGGATACGTGCATTCAAAAGCTCGATCAAATGTTCAATGACAACAGGACGAACACCGGAAAACCCTTTTAATAGCGCATTGGCACGGAGAAGGACCATAGCTCTTGAAACAGCCTCAGGAAACGGTTCTCCTACTCCGCATGCATGGGAATGAATCAAATTCCACTGCAGCTGCTCTACATCCTCTGCATCAATCAACACATCGCTGAACTTTCCAAAACCGGTTGTAATACCATAAACGACTTTCTTTTGTTTCACGATATTTTCAACAGCTTCTCTGCTTTTTTCCACTTTCTTAACACTATCGGCTGAAGCCGTGACAAACGCATTATCATACAATACCTTTTTCGCATCTTCAATTGTTAAAGACTGGCCCGTTAACATAATCATTTCCTACACCCCTTATTCTTTTTTTAAAACAAAAAAACAAACAAAAAGGAGACCATATTGACAGACTTATCCAGTCGTCAATACAGCCCCCTATTCACTAAATAACTATAGGCTTTTAATTATTTAAATGTGGTTAATTCCCAAGACAACCGCTTCTGTTTAAAACCCCGAACCGGTACTCCAATCGTTCAATATACGGCGACATTTGCAGCTCCATTGAACCGACTTTTCCTTTTCTATACAGCCAATTCATTCGCTTTAGTTCGCTTGTTAATAAGACTTCTCCCGCAAACGCGTACATGATCCATGGCGCCCGATTCTTTTATCGAATTCCTTTGTCATGCTGAGAATTCTTTTTAATTTTCTAAAAATACTAATAACTAAGTATCATTGTAAGCGGATACATATTATTCGTCAACATAATTTCACCATTTTATATTTTGCTTCGGATTCTCCTTGTATTTTAAGTGTATGATTGGTCGATTAATAAACCACAAGTGCACTCTTGTAGTTGAACAATTATCTTCTCATAAAATACAATTATTTACGGACTGTGACAAACCTTCTTGTGAAAACCCTTTAATAAAATTACCGAAATCTTTTTTCACATAATTTATTTAGTCGTCTTTTCAGATTTAAGAAAAAAACACCTAACCAAACCCACAACTATTCCAAACCCAAAAATCACTAAAACTTTATAGGGCTGCCTTAGCAACCTAATTATTATAATCAGGCACCCGTTACTTTAAATACATTAGTTCACAAAGCCATGTATAAATTTAAAGGAAATGTTGTTTGACCTTATTAAAAGTCTCTTTCTCTCAAATATATTTTAAATAAGATTGAGATCTTTTTTTATGATTGAGTACATATATAAATCATCGAATTTACCACAAGTAAATTCATAATGTCTCAGCAACCCCTCTCTTCTAAAGCCTTGCTTTTCTACTAGTTTTTGTGATGGGAGATTAGCAGGTTCAATTAGAGCCTCAATTCTTTCTAACTGAAAGTGATGATAACCATACTTAACAACGGCTTCCAATGCTTCACTAGCTATCCCTTTTCCCCAGTAATCTTTGCTTAATTCATATCCAACTTCAGCTCGATAATGTTTGGTAAGCATATTAAGAAAACCACAACTGCCTATAACCTTACCAGAATCTTTTAGTGTAATTCCCCATCTAATTCCTGTACCTTCTTCGTATATAGATTTGTACCACCTAATTTCATCCCATACGTCTTTTACTGTTTGGCAAGGTACTAACCCCATAGGTTTCACTACATCTTTATCAGATAGATATTTAAACATATCATTAGCATCCTCTATTATTACTTCACGTAAGATTAATCTTCTTGTTTCAATTATAGGAAATTCTTTTTCCATTGAATTTCCCTCCTCTCAGGTTTAAATAGAGTTAAACGTAAAAACAACATTGAAGCTATTATCTATTTCTTAACTGGTTCAATCATTACTTAATTTAAACCATTAATCAACGCTCTTTTACAACAAAAGCCAAAATATTGTTATAATGATAATTTTACCCTGTATTTCCATAAAAAAAGGAGGCGCCAAACAGCTCCCGGTAAGGAGATAAATCATCCGTTAGTTGAATTAATGAAGTAATCTTCTATTGATAAATACGTACACAATTTCTTTATCAAATTTATCCGGTGGAAAAGGCTTCTTTCCATTGTTTTCACGATCTTGATTTATTTCTTCTTGAAGGCGTCCTTGATATGCTCGTG
>NZ_JBNNTG010000041.1:0-37472 GCF_050278525.1 Peribacillus sp. NPDC096540
AAAGGTCTTTTTGATTTATAAATTCTATATACGATATAAATTAGAAGTAATAGTAATGCTATCAAGTGTTTTGTCCCCCTAAGATGGTTGGCCGTACTATTTATGGTTATGACGATAATAAATATTGCCATTATTACTATTAACGTAAAAGTAAATTTTAAATAGTTTTGATTAAATTGAATTTCAGAAAAATTAATTTGAGAGCTCGTATTCGTTTCCTTGCTAGGTAAGATATAGAACCTTATTAAAATAGTGGGTTTTCATTAAAATATCCAATTTAATTGTAACATAATGGATAATTTTATATGCCGATAGTTCGAATAAACTACGCTACTTAAACTAACCTGCCCCGTTAGTGCCATAAGAAAAAGGCTGCCTTAAAGACAGCTCTGATCTTCAGCTAACGCACCCTTTAGTTTAATAAGGATAATGAAATAGAATTCTCAAAACAGCCCATGAAAGTAACCCTGCAATAATAACTAGAACTCGAATTACCCAATTCTTCACTCCATAAATCCTCCTGATAATTGATAAGATATTTTTAATATCCTCCCACCCTTGTAACAATTATTTGTCTACCTGATATTACTCCTTTAAGGGCTTTGGAAAAGACCTTTTTTCACGCCTTAACCTTCTTTTATATTTTCAGCATAAGCGAAAAAAATTCTATTTCATATATGAAAATATTTCCTTCCTTATTGAACTAAACTGCCCCTTTAGTTTAAGTACATTTCTTCACAATGTCTTCTACAATATCCATTTATTTTGAAAATGAGTTACTCAACAATCTGGCACGATTGCTGAATTTAAAATGCACTCCATATGTTCTAAAACTCGTCCTTTTCTGAACACACCACTGTTCGATTTGAAAAGGACGTTTTTTATTGCCTTTATCGTAACAAAACTCTGTTCATAATTCTACGTTCAATAACCTATGTGATTTTATCTTATGTTACAATGAGTTTAGAGAAAAATAAGGAAAGAGTGATTTTGGTGTTAATTGGCTACGCACGTGTATCAACAGGATTACAAAATTTAGATTTGCAAATGGATGGGCTAACGAAATATGGTTGTGGTAAAATTTTTCACGATAAGATGAGTGGTACAAAGAAGCAGCGCCCAGGATTAGCAGAAGCATTAGAGTATGCACGTGAAGGGGATACAATTGTGGTTTGGCGACTGGATCGACTTGGTCGTAATATGCAGGACCTGATTCACATTGTGAATAGTTTGAATGAACGTGGTGTCGGCTTTCATAGTCTACAAGAAAACCTAACAATGGATAAAAGTAATGCGACTGGCCAATTGATGTTCCACTTGTTCGCAGCTTTTGCGGAATTTGAGCGTAACTTAATAGAAGAACGTTCAGCTGCTGGTCGTGCAGCAGCAAGAGCGCGTGGTCGACTTGGTGGTCGCCCAGAGAAGTTTGGGGAAAAAGATATTGAAATGATGAAATCACTTATCGAAAGTGGTACACCGATTAAAGATGTTGCAGAAAAATGGGGCGTGTCTCGCACGACGATTTATCGCTATTTGGAAAAACCTCTAAAATAAAACGTAAAGCACTTGTTACCAGCTCACAGCTTGGATAAGTGCTTTTATTGTTTAGAATAGGCGTATTTTGAAGTGCAAAATAGCACTTAATGTTGATTTAAAATAAAGTTTGATCAAAAATACCTCATAAACCAGTATTTTACGGTAAATAAGAAGAACCCATTTTGAAATAAGATTGATCAAAATGAGTTCTTTCTTGGTGAAGTATTGTCCAATTTTTATAAAAAAGTTTGATCATTTTCTAACTGAGTTGCTCAACAATCGCGCACAATTGCTGAATATGAAAATGTGAAAAAACTACAAGAATGGCACCTCAGTTATTTTTCTAAAGCACCCACTTAGCATAACATCAAAAAATTAAAACAGTCCTCAAGTATTTATATTAATCAAATACCATAACCCAATATTTTTCTTCTGGTTTACCTTCTTCAACAACTTTCTTCCAACCATTATTCTCATAAAACCTCATCGCTTTTTGATTTTCAGATACACATTTCAATCTTATTGGTTTATTCATTTTTTCTATGGAGGCATTAACCAATTGACTACCAACACCCTTACCTGAGAAATCAGGGTGTACAAATAAATTATGTATGAAATTATCTGGCAAGTACAAAGAAGCAAATCCAAGGATATGGGTATCTTCCTCTGCTAAAATTATATACTCTCCTTCAGTATGTTTATCAAAGTCTTCTAAAATCATTTTTTCTATATCTGCCCAATGAAAACTTTTACGACGAGATTCTAGGTATATAAGTCTTAAATCAGGGTAGTCTAATTCACTTGCTACTCTAATATTCATATTTTCACTCTCACTTTCTTTTATATAGGCTCAGTTAAAGGTAAATGTTGATATTTGATACTTGTCCGAATTCTTGATATAATCATCATAAGAACAAGCGTTCGAGGAGGTTATCAAGGTGAGCAAAGCGTTTAGCAACTTGTTAAAGTATATCGACAAATTACCACATACCAAAAAAGAACAAGTTTACCAATGGGTTAAACGCTATGTTGAACCTTCTTCCTCTGCTGGTGGTCGTTTAATCAATGAAATGAGGGAAACTCGCTTCAAGGAAGGATTTGAATGTCCTCATTGTTCATCAGAACACGTTGTTCGGTTCGGAAAATATAATGGTCGGCAACGCTATCACTGTAAATATTGCAATAAGACTTTTACTGATACCACCAACACTGTTTTGTACCGTTCTCGAAAAGGCAACGAATGGATTACATTTGTTGAATGTATGTTCAAAGGATATTCCTTGCGAAAATCTGCTGAAATCGTAGGAGTTACTTGGGTTACGCTTTTTTATTGGAGGCACAAACTGTTAAACGCCTTAAAACAAATGGATGTTGAACATTTTGAAGGTATTGTTGAAATTGACGAAACCTATTTCCTGTTCTCTCAAAAGGGACAACGTGGCATTACAGAACGTAAACCTCGTAAACGTGGCGGAAAGTCCAAACATAGGGGGATAAGCCACGAACAGGTATGTGTTCTCGTTGCCAGAGACCGAACAAAAGCAACCGTATCCAAAGTTGCTTGTATGGGGCGTATTGTAAAACCGAAAGTCGATGCCTTGATTGGTTCTAAACTGTCCAACGAAAATGTGCTTGTAACCGATGCCTGGAGAGCCTATAAAACCTATGCAAAAGAAAAAGGATTAGAGCATTACCGTATTAAATCAGACGGAGGCAAACACGTTATTAAGGGCTTGTATCATATTCAAAATGTCAATGGTCTTCATTCCCGTCTAAAGCAATGGATAGACCGCTTTAAAGGTGTGGCTACGAAATATCTTGATAATTACCTTGCTTGGTTCTTGTTTGTCGATAGTCGTAGTAACGAAAGCACTAAACAGCATATTAAAGAGTTTCTATTAACTTCATTTGTATTTGAAATGACAGACACATATGACAGTTTACGGTTATCAAAATTCATTGTGTAGTATCATTTCTATCGCAATAATTTCTATTATGGGGTGAGGTGGGTCTGGTGAATTTTGGAGCGTGGATTTTTTTCAGTGTTTTAGTAATAGGGTTAATATTGGCTGTTAAAAACAAGAGGATTACAATATTGGATATGTCATTATTCATCGTAATTTCCCTTGTGTATTACTTAATTGATTATTTATTTGACGGTGATATACTAAGTCCTTTTACTTTCAAAGGGGATAGTCTCACAATTAGTTTTGTAGGGATTATTTTGTTAATTGGTACTTTTCTTTTGGTAAAATATATAATCAATAAGTTAATTGGAAAAAAATAAAGGCAAAATAAGGGGAAGTCATTAAAGTTAGGGCTTCCCTAATTTTTTGCTTATAAATCAACATTAGAGTTTAACAGAGCCTTGTTTTAAAATAGAAGTATAAAAACTTGAGGTGATAAGGATGCTTTCTAAACATGATTCTATTCAGCGAGATCAACTTGAAATGATTACTTTAGATCAACTGGTGCCAGCGAACCATTTGGTTCGTAAAATTGAGCCGCCATTGACTTCTCTTTCATTTATGACTTGGTGAAAGATATGTAATCATAGGTAGGACGCCCAAGTATTGATCCAGTTATTTTAGTTAAACTGACATTCATTCAATACCTTCGGTATTCGCTCGATGCGTAAGACCATTGAAGAGATAGATACGAACATGGCCTATCGTTGGTTCTTAGGTTACTGAACTGCTAATATACAGCAGTTCTCTCAAATTTCTTAGACTATCAGTTTTATGTAAGCTGATTTTTATATGGTTTTTATGAGCTATACACGCGTTAGAATAATATGGAAAATATTGAAATTGGATGCTGATAAAAGGGACGACATTTATGAGTAAAACAAAAAAATTATACTAACTTTACTCGGGATTTTTCTTATTATCTTGGTCGGTGCTGCAATACTAATGTTTTGGTTCACGCAAAGTATGAATGCATTTTTCGATAAAATCATCGCGAAAGAGATAAAGAATCCTTTTATTAGCAAAAAACCTACCTCCTTTAAGGAAGTAGGCTCATTCAAGTTATTTCAAATTTATTTTCAAAAAAGATGCGATAAGCTGTCCTAGTCTTCGAATTCCCTTGATTATTTCTTTCTCATTGGCATAACTGAACGAGAGCCGGAGAAACTCGGTTCCATCCTTTTGATCCAAGAAAAAGTATTTCCCTGGAACATACGAAACACCCTCAGCTAGAGCCTGTGATAATAAATGAGACGTATCAACACCTGGAATTCTCACCCATACAAAGTATCCACCATCTGGTACATACCAGGATACGGATTCTGGAAGAAATTGTTCCATCGAACGGATCAACGTAGTACATTTAGCACGATACACATCTTTTAGAAGGTCGAGGCGTTTCTCAAGATCGGTGATTTCTAAGTATACAGCCATTGTACTTTGAGCAAATGGATGGTCTAAATCTTTTTTAAACCACGCTAAAGCATTAATGAATTCACTTGCCGCTGCTATCCATCCAATCCGCATTCCTGGCGCCACTACCTTGGATAATGAACCAACGTGGAGGACTCGTCCGCGTTTATCAAAAGATTTTATTGGCACCGGACTTTTATCGAAGGATAATTCTCCGTATGCATCATCTTCTAGAATGAGGAAATCAAACTCGATGGAAAGCTCCAATAAATGCTTCCGGCGTTCTGCGGTCATAGTCGTCCCAGTCGGATTTTGAAAGGTTGGGATGGTATATAGAAAACGCGGGAGGGTGAGACCTGTACGTTTCCTTTCATCCAGCATTTCTTTTAATCGGTATGTTTGGAGTCCCTGTTCATCTATAGGTATACTAATAATCTGCTTCGTATAGTTTTGAAAAATCTCTAGAGCCTCCATATAGGTGGGAGATTCTACCGCTACGACCGCTTTATCATCAAGGAGAATGCGGGCAATAAGATCAATCGCCTGGCAAGCTCCTGATGTAATCAAAAGCTGTTCTTCCAACACGCAAATTCCACGCTCTGCCAATCTTTTTTGAATTTGCTGCTTTAGTTTTGCAATTCGTGGACTTCCGAGATAATGGAGCGGCAAATCCTGCTCCTCATCAAGAAGTCTGGCTACTGCTCCCTTGAGCTCCTCAGCAGGAACGAGAGTAGGATCCGGATAGCCTGAACTCAAGCGAATACAACCATCTGGAAGAACTGGCATCCATGCACCGGGCGGATCATTTTTAAGTGCAGCTTTAATGTTTTCAGAAAAGAAAGATTCAACATTCACTTTGACCATACACCTTTCCGTAAAATAATAAAAGGCATATCATCCGCCTTTCTTCACTTTTTATGCAACTCATTCCATTTCTTAACCAAACGCTTCGGTGCCGCACGTAAATAGGCTTCTTGAATTAGATCGATCAATTCATCCCAGTCTCCCCTATTCGGATTTTGAATAGAGACCCAACCGTGATGTCCTATATACGGGGTTTTGAAAAAATTCTCTTTCTGTAGCAATAATTCTTGAGTTTCCCGATTTGACTTGAGCGACAAGCTGAATCCTTTCTCGCTTTCACCTGAAATCACGAAGGATTTTCCATTGATTTTAAAAGTATTGTGACCGAAACCGTCAATAAGTTCAACAGCTTCGGGCAGCGCAAGACAGATATAGCGTACATTTTCAAGCATGCCTGCCGTGTTGTGTAATTTCATGTTTTAATTCACCTATTATCCTATTTTGCATTCACATCGGGTTGATGAATTCCGAATATATTGCCTTCGGTATCAATATAGTATCCTTGCCAAGCCATTCCAGGCAGGGCATATTTGGGCATTGCTACCTTGCCGCCATTCTCAATAATTTTAGCTTCCGTTAAATCGTAATTTTCCACTCCCATTGTACAAGCAAATGCATTTAAAGCTTGGTTTGTTTCCGGCGGAGCACTTTGACGCTGCATCAAAGCACCATTGACCCCAGGTTCATTCTCATCGCCAGTTACTGCTCCAAAGTAGGGCATTCCAGCATAATCACTCCAATCTTGAAATGACCATCCGAATACCTCTCCATAAAACTTCTTTGCCTGTTCCATGTCATTCACATGAATTTCGAAATGAACTAATCTTCCCATGATTTCCTCCTATTATTTACAAGAATTAAACATTCCCTTAAATTATTCAGTGTGTTCGCTTACAAATTCCTATTTATTATTATAACGGGTATGGTAATAAATTCAATTTTTATAAGAATATATTATTTTTCAGTTGAGATTAAATCAATTTTTAGAGACTCAACATACATCATGTCATAACTTTTTAGAAAGACCACAGGAACCGTTCTTCAAATATAGTTAGTTCCAAACAACAGAATCGGCTCCATTCCCCTTCTACATATCTACTCAATTATTTTATAAAAATTAATTGTGACACGCACTCCACATATGTCGATGTTATTTGGCGATACATTGGATGTTGGTGAGATAGCTTAAACCTAAAATATAGTAACTAATGATTTTCAAACAGATTAATTCCTTAGATAGACAACCTTTTTAATATAATTATAAATTAAATTTTTGCCACAAAAAGGACAATTATTATTAGTTTCCCATGCTACTACCATTACTTTAATATTACTATTTCAAGTTACACACGGAAATATTTCCCCACTAATAATTCTTAACTTCTTTACCTTGTCGTTTTGACGTTATT
Source organism: Peribacillus sp. NPDC096540 (assembly GCF_050278525.1). Classification (NCBI taxonomy): domain Bacteria; kingdom Bacillati; phylum Bacillota; class Bacilli; order Caryophanales; family Bacillaceae; genus Peribacillus; species Peribacillus sp. NPDC096540. The sequence continues at coordinate 7,190 of NZ_JBNNTG010000041.1, forward strand.
TCAGACTAGTAACATATGTTTCAATCCTAACCTGAATGTTGATACTATCGCTTTCACCATGACCAAGTACCTCAAATACAATACATGATAATTCTTAATAAGTAATGAATCTACGTAACGCAGCATACTTGATTTATTTGCTCCTCAACCATGTACACAAATCACACAAGGCTTTTTTAAATTGTATGTTCGGCGGTCAGAAACCAGCCTTTTATTTGAACTTCTTGATAACGAATATTGAACTCTTCATAACTTAATGATGGGTATTTTAGTTTTTTAATTTCTTTATTACAAATATACCGTGAATAATATAGTACCGTTTTTAACTAAGACCTAAAAACAGACGTGTAAAATGACAATACAGTTATTTAATTTTAAAAGCTCAAACAAGCATAACCCCGTTCTAAATTTAGGACGGGGTTAAAAATATAGTTGTTGAATTTTTGGTGTAAGATACTTCACTACACTAAAAAATATAACAATAAAGTCGTTTAAAAATCTAAGTTTTATTCAACAATAGCGCCCGATTGCTGAATAGTAAAAAATGTAAAAGAATTGTAAAAATGACCCCCAGTTTTTACTAAACCACATTGCTTTAATCAATGTGAAAAAAATTTTAATATTAACGGACTATCCAATACCATTTAATAGCATCTTTTTCAATACTATTGACAAAATCGTCCTTTCCAGCGCAATATCCATCAATATCATTTGGATACCGTTCCGCAAGTTTGCTCTTTAATTCCCCATATTGATTGCAAACGTCTTGGTGTTCACGAAGGTAATCTCTAAATGCTAAATGTCTTTCAATTTCTTCCATGTTGTTATATTGAAAAGCATGAATTTGATGGGTTCGATTATCTCCACCTTTTCGGAAATATCTTCTTCCAGTAATCCCGAATTCCCCCATAACTTCATATCCAATATCTTGAAATTGTTCAGAAAACAAGTCCAGCTTATTAATGTTATGGACTACAAGTAAAATATCAATGATTGGTTTTGCTTTTAGACCCCGAACCGATGTACTACCAATATGAAAACTATTCACCAATTCATTTTGGAGGATAGACTTAATACATTGTTCTTCTTTTTTATACTCATTTGTCCAACTTTGATCATAATCTACAACTTTTATAATCATTAGACGTGCCCCATTCCTTGAGTTTATTCCTAAATTCATCTTATCTAATCATGTTCACTCTATCATCATGTAAATAAATTTAAAGGTTGTCACTGGCATTTCCCGAATACCCTTTCGTTGAAGAAGAATTATAATCACTTTAGAATGTACTTTCCCAGAAGTTTAATTAAAACATTATTTATAAAAATATCCAATTCAAAAATAATATTATACTGTATAATTGTTATAAATCATTCTCTAAATACTACATTTAAATAAAAAATCAAAACACTTAGGAGGCTTATTATGCCATTATCATATATAAATCCATACGTTAGAAAGCCCGTTTCAACATCACCACCACCACCGGCTACTCCTTTAAACACGCTTATATTTACAACAGATTAAGAATCTGCGAAATATAAGCTGTTTCGCAGATTCGAAGGAGTAGGCGATGAAATCTAACGTTCAGTTTATATTATCAATGATTATTTTCGGTACAATTGGTTTAATTGTAAGATACATTGATTTATCTTCGAGTGAAACAGCTTTACTAAGTAGTTCAATCGGATGTCTATTTTTAATGTCCGTATTTTTTATGATGAAAAAATCCATTCCATGGAAATTAGTGAAAGCTAATGCCTCCGTCTTATTTCTTTCGGGTATGGCATTAGGAGGGAATTGGATTTTTTTGTATCAATCCTACGATTATACAACACTTACTAACGCAACATTAGGGTATTACTTTGCACCTGTGTTTGTCATGATTCTCTCACCATTTATCCTTAAGGAACAATTACCTATCAAAAAGATTGTTTGTATTGGTGTAGCGATATTAGGTATGTTATTGATTGTTGGAAATAGCATAAGTACATCTGGAAAAGGTGATCTACTGGGGATCTTTTTTGGATTAGTTGCAGCTGCATTTTACGCTGCATTAATGTTATTAAATAAATTTATTCAAAACATGGCCAGGTTAGAGATTACAATCATCCAACTTGGAACAACTGCTTTACTTCTCTTGCCATATGTGCTTTTTACGGAGGGATTCAGTATCTTGGAAGTATCAAGATCATCCATTCCCTTTATAATACTGTTAGGGATTATTAACACTGGTATTGGATTTTGGTTATTTTTCTCGGGTATGCAAAAGTTAAAGGGACAGAGTATTGCTATGCTAAGTTATGTAGATCCATTTGTAGCTATACTGATTTCAGGGGTAATCTTACAAGAACAAATGACTATTATTCAAATGCTAGGTGGTGCACTCCTTTTGAGCTCTACTTTTGTTAGTGAAACCAAATTTATTAGATTATCAAAACAGAGCACAAAAATTTTATCGAAATAGTGAATAAGAGCAGTGGGTCATTTTTCACCACTGCTCTTATTTTATGTTATCTAAAAAACTAAACTTTAGCTACAGTGGTTTCTTCAAAGGCGGGAGCATTTAAAACGGCAACATGAAAAGGCCACCCGCACCGTCCAAGCCTATGAGCGAGAACTTCTTCAATTTATTGAACAATTACTCACTAATTCGGTGGAAATCAATGTAGATTTGGAAAAAGTTGTGGAGGGTTCCCTCTTTAAATCTCTATCTAGCCGGCACATTCGAAGATATCAGGAATGGTTATCAGAAAAAAGCCCCTATGTCTTAATAAAAGGAGCTTATTCCGTTACCACATTATCTAGAAAGACAACCATCATTAAGTCTTTTTTGAAATTCCTGTTCGAATCAGGCTATATCACGGATCCCATTCATGAAGGTTTCTATAAGATCAATATTCGTAAAGATGATCGGCCAAACCGAGATTTGGGACCAAAGGAAGTCATTCAGCTACTTGATTACTTCAGGGAAATCAACCACCCCATCGTTTTTTCGATTATTCACATCCTAACGATGACAGGCATGCGTATTGAAGAGTTTACAAGACTTCGAGTCAAGGATCTTCAATATGCTTCCATTATCAGCACGTATTTTTTAGAGGTCCTAGTTAAAGGAAATAAAAGAAGGCAAATACCATTGAAAGAAAAAGGACTGAATAGTATTCGAATGTTCCGTTCAGCTAGAGGCATCGACGATATAGACGCAGCAGATGTAGACAACCCGCTCTTTACGACCGATACCGGCCGTGCCTACTCTCCCTCTTATTTGTCTCAATACATAACAAAAGCCATTAAAGAGAGTGGATTGCCTTTTTTAAGTTTCGTTCTTCTTCCATTGGTCCTCATACATTTAGACATGCTTTTTCCATCATTTCTCACTTAAATGGCGTTGATGTCTATCAGATTATGAAGAGTCTGGGCCATGAGCAGCTCTCCACTACAGAAATTTATTTGGAGAAGGTTTTTGAAAAAGAACGCCATGCGATTCATTTGTGGAAATCAGATGTGTTTGGGGAGTATATATAATAGAAGAAAGTCGTCATATTCAGAGAAGTTTTTGCTGAATTTTGAGCTCAATTGAATTGGCGCTCTTAAAAGTTCCATTTCGAAAATGGTTTAAAGATTGAAGATATGAAAAATTGTCCAGATTAAAAAAAGATATGGTCTTCCTCCGCTTTTTCCTTTAGCTCTAGTAGCCGTCAAACCATCTTTCTTTCGTTCACTGATAATATCACGTTCTAATTCTGCTATGCTGGCCAACATTCTGAAAAAGAAGCATCCCATAGCAGTTGTGGTATCAATCTTGTCTTGAATGGAAACAAAATGAATTTCCTTTGATTCGAAATGTTCCATAAGTTCAATAAGATGTTTGGTACTTCGACTGATACGATCTAATTTATAGACAATTACCGTGTCACCCTTACGTAAAACTTTAAGTAGTTCATCTAACTGAGGTCGATTTTTCTTTTTACCTGATTTTTTTTCTTCAAATATCTGATCCACACCGTAGTGAGCTAATGCATCAATTTGTACTTACGCGTGCATATCCAAATTTCAACAAAACCACCCCCTTTTTATATCTTAGCAATACCAAAAAGGGGGTGGTTAATAATATATTGGTGTTTTGATTTTGGTTACATTTTTGGTTATACATTTTACTAGTTTTTGATTCTTTTTGAAATGTACTCAGTATTTACCCATAAACGGTCGTTTTCATTTTTTATAGTAGATCTACTATTTAAGATAGCAGTTTGAGTAACGCTTTTACGATCTTTTCTTTTATCCACTTTAGGATTCTTACTAGAATTGGGAATCTCATGTATAGTCAATTGAATGTCAATTTGATTTGCCTCACCTAAGAGAAGGATCACTCACTTTTTTCAATTTTTCACTGACTTCAGAGCCTGATTAAAGATTGTGTAAGTAGTTGTTTGTTTATGTTCTACGTTGTTCTTTTCCTCAAATTCTAAAGCAAGTTGTTTCTGTTGTGGATTGTTCCTTAAGGAAAGGGTTTTATCATTAGGTTTAGGACCTAATACATTTTTAGCCAAAGTGTCTTGATGATCTAAACCATCAGGGAATTCTGCAGCAGGGGTTTCAAAAAGAAAAGATAAATCATCATCGATTAAGTCAGTACTTATCTCATTTTGTGCTTAATAAAGTCGCTGCAAAACTATTCAAATTTAATTTAGTATCTTCAAAAAACTGTCCAATTTATTTGAATTGGACAGTCTTACGGATAATAGAATGAAATTTTATTATCCTTTATGAGGGAAAATAATTATTTAGCTGTACCAACTTTATTTATCACTTCCTTCGCTACCTGCAATGCGGATTCATAATCTGGGTGATTTGTAACTTCCGGTAAATATTCCACATACTTAATAGTTCCTTCTTTATCTATTACAAATACTGCCCTGCATTCCAATCGATGTTCTTTCATATACGTTCCATATGCAGTACCGAATGACAAATCAAAGTGATCGGAAAGAATGGTTATATCTTCCACATTACTTTCTTTACACCATCTTCCTTGAGCAAAGGGGAGGTCTGTGCTGATAGCCAACACTGCTACCTCTTTACCCATTTGGCTTGCTTCTTCATTAAAGAGCTTTGTTTGTAAATCACATACACCAGTATCAAGCGAAGGAATAGTTGTGATTATACATGTCTTATTTTTATAGTCTGATAAATGGGCTTTACGGCGGTCATTTGTTAATACTGTAAAGTCAGGGGCCTTATCTCCTACTCTTAGTTCAGGACCAATTAAGGTCACTGGATTACCTCCTAAAGTCACTACACCTGTACGCTCATGTGCCATATTGAACCCTCCAATTCCCTTACTTTACTAGCTTCCTCGGTAGGTGCTATATCCTCCTGGAGCAACAAGCAGAGGAACATGATAATGTCCTTCATTACTTCTTATTCCAAAACGAAGTGGGACCTTATTTAAAAATGGCCTTATATTAGGATCATTCCCTCCATCATTGAAATATTCCCCAACGTAAAAGACAAGCTCATACTCAGCAGGTTTGAGATCATCCCCTTGAAGAAGTGGGTCATCTACTCTCCCATCTTTGTTTGTATAGACCTCTTTAATGAAAGAATGGTCTCCATGATCTGCTATGGCCCAAAGCTCTACCTTCATCCCTTTTGCCGGCAGGCCTTTAGACAGGTCTAAAACATGTGTGGTTAGCTTACTGTCCATTATTGCGAAACCCCTACAGTTGAATCAGCAACCGCTTTTTGTTTAACGTCTTTCTGTGTAACGACAAAGCCTTGGAAGCCAAACGGAGGACGTGGTTCCTGATAGACACTGCCTTCTGAATTTGGAATGGTATCTACAACCGTTTCCCAGGTACGATTATTGGTTTTGAATTGAACATTTGCCAGCTGAGGGAAACGTTCTAGAATCCTAATACCAATATGATAAATGAGCTGCTGAATCGAACGGTTATTCAGTTCATGGAACACTGTGTTTGCAATATCACAAATTTGTTCAGCTGCTACATATTTTTCTGGATTTGCTCCAGTGGCATCCTCCCAGCGGCTATATTCCCAATCGAAATCTAAATAGATAAATAGTGGACGATCATGAGCTTCTGGCAGTGTAGTATACTCATCTTGAATAAATCCATAAAAAGAGCTTCCTTTAACCTTGATTAACTGGACACCAACTATTCCACTTGAATGCTTAACGATTTTGCTTCCGGTTGGTGTCCTTTTCACTTCGATTGTAGTGGTAGCGCTCTCATTTCTAGAACATCGATAGACAACATCACTATTTTCATGTCCCTCCCCTTTTGGAACAAGTACATGATCGAAGGGAACTTCAATTGCTGTCAGTTCTACTGCATCTATGTGGCTATACTTATCAAGGAAAACTTCACATATGAACTTTAAAAAACCTTCCGCCGTATTTCCTTGATAATTGGCGGCCTGGCGATGAATGATGTTTTTCATGGAATCCGTTGCAATCACCAAGCTATTATCTCCTTCCGTAAAAGAAGATAAAAAAGCTTCCCCTTTAAGTGAGATCTGGCAATTAAATCCAAAAATAGTATTATCTCTTTCTGTGAAACCTGATTCCGGTATTTTCCTCAAACCTGTAAGTGGTTGTACATAAGTCCTATATACAAATACATCCCCTTTACCGTAATACATCGTCCTGTTTTCATTTTGAACTGTCATATTATTCCTCCTACTATTTAATTAAATCAGATAATCTGTGGCTAGCAATAAAGTTGATTTGCTTGATCGCTTCCTTAAGTTCACTTGCCTGATCCAAACCAATCCTTCTTTTCATCTCTGCCTTTATCAACGTTTTATCGCGGCCCCGGACAGCAAATATAAACGGAAATCCAAACTTATCTTTATACTGATTATTTAACACATGAAATTCTTCATATTCATCCGAAGAAAGCGAATTCAAACCGGCTTCGGATTGTTCTTTAACTGATGCTTCTGCCATATCAATCCGGGCTGCTAAGTCCGGGTGAGATTTGATTAATTGGAGCTGTTCCGATAATGAGGCATTCTGCACAACTATTTCCATTTTCTGTGTTAGGTCCTCTAAGGAAATGAATGGCTTGTAATCCCATGAATGCTCTGCTATCCATGGAGAATGTTCATATACCCATCCTAACTTTTGGATGAATTCTACCTTGTTCAACTCATTTATGCTATTAAGGTCAGATGTCAATACTGGTTCTCCCTCCTTCTGATTATTTTGGTAATTTAAAACATTTTTAACTTAATTGAATTATATACGTCCGCTTATTTATAGGTCATTAGCTGAAAAAGCTAATATTTCTCGAAACCATTTGTGCTTACCGCACTCCCCTTTAAAAACAGGCTATCATTATAATAGTTTAGCTTTAGTTGCTAATATTCAAAAAATTAGTTAAATTAGAAAAAAGAAGCACAACGAAGGGGACCTATCATGCATTTAACGATGACTAATGCATTAAAATTACCACAGATAAAACAATGCCAAGTGGTAGCTGGCGTACATGGACTTAATAGAGAAATAGAATCCATCAATAGCTTCGATGCTCCTGATGTGCTTTCCTGGTTGAAGCCAAATGAATTGATTCTTACAACTGGATTCTTATTTCAAGATAATCCGCAACAATTAGACCAGTTCGTAATCGAATTAGCAAAAATGAATTGTGCAGGATTGGTTATTAAACTGGAAGAAATTCCACAAACTACCATCAGTATTGCCAATATGGCCAATTTGCCTATTCTCAAAATCCCCCCTGAGTTTTCGCTATCAGATATCATGTCTCCCCTACTTCGTGAAATTGTGACGAGACAGAATGAACAAAAAGAGTTGGATTATAGAATTGAAGATCTTTCAGGAGTTGGTGCCGAAAATATAAGTTACGGGTTTTCAGGAGTAACGGAGGTCAAATCCAGCTTCCATCAAATTACTGGGGGATACATATGTACTGTTTTACCATTATCGCAACAGTGGAATCAAAGGAATGATTCCAATACTTATAAACAGCTTATCAAGACAATTGAAACGCTAACCGAGCAAAATAAAATTGATAAGCTCATAAGGAATATTAAGGGCAGCCTAGTTATCATTTATCTGGATACTATCCCCCTAGGGAACTCCCTCTTTTATTCAACAATTACCCAGATAAGCCAACAAATTATCTCTACTTTATCTAAACACCTACCAATGAAACTTACACTGGGAGTCGGTAACTATCATAAAGGTATGGATAACCTAGCTAATAGCTTACAGGAAGCTTTACAATCTATTGATTTGGGAAAACGATTGAACCCAGGAAAGGAAATTTACAGCTACAAAGAATTACTAACATTTACAATTTTGCAGTATGCTCCGAAAAATGCGCTCATGGATATTGTTTCCAGCAATTTAGCACCATTGGAGGACCATGACGATGAAACCCAGTCTGATCTGATTAAAACCTTGGAGGCATATTTGCAAAGCAATCTTCGTCCTGCTGAAACGGCCAGAAAAATGGGGGTACATCGAAACACTATTCATTTTCGAATAAAAAGCATAAAAAAACTATTAGGATTGGACTTAAGCAATGATAATCTGTTCACTTTAAAACTTGCCCTATATGCCAAACGTCTACTGGATAGCCGATAAGAAATAGTCCATACTATATGAAAAACTGCCAGAGATAGTTAATTCCCTGGCAGTTTTCCATAATAAAGTTCAGTAACACTTGATTCCAGGTTACTTCGATCCTACTTCCTTTACCTAGTCATCTAATAACTTCGCAGCTTTTATACTAAACTGCAATTTAAAAGCAATATCCCTTGATTTTAAATCAACTCCTAATAAGTCCTCAATTCTAGACAAACGGAACTTTACAGTATTTCGATGAACAAATAAAGCTCGTGCCGTATCTTCTATTTTCCCTCTTGAAGATAGATATGTTTCTAGCGTTTTTAACAACTCCCCCTCATTTTCCCTATCATATATAATAATGGGTTGAATCATGGATACCACGTATTGAGTTATTGCATCCTTTGGGATTTGATTAATTAAATCGTCAACTTCAAGGCTTGCGTAATCATTGATATTAGCGGGGTTAACCCTCGAGCCAAGTTGAATAGCCTTTTTGGCTTCAATAAATCCTTCTTTCATTTTGTAGATTTCTTTTTTTACCTTGCTTAATCCCATGGATATTGAAGAGCTAGGATGATCTTTGGATATAAGACCTTCTAAAAGGACGGCAATTCTTTCAGCCTGCAGAAGTAGGCATTCATCAGTCACCATTCCTTTTCCTTGTAGGATAATCAATTGACCATCGAAGTCGATATACCAATACTTAAAATCTTTTTTTTCCGTATGGTTTAATTTCTCCAACATTCTATCAATTGGAAAGAATGAATCCCCTTCTTCTTTCGTTTTATTTAATAAGAGCAGAATATATGGCCTATCGGGATTAAAGCCAAATTCCTGTAATTGGGGAATAAAATATGAACTCCTACCTTCTCCATTCAATAAAGAATGAAAAATTTCAAAACTTCCTTTTCCATTGTTTTTCACTTTCTCCTTATTAACAAGTTCATGTGTAAAGCTGAATAATAAGTCGGATAAGGGCGTTTCATAAGGAATCTCCAGTAATGGGAATTTGTACTTGTTCGCTTCTTCTACCATTCCAGGAGGAATCGTAGAAAGAAACCTCTTAATCTTGATAGCTAATCCAGCACTTCCTCTTTTCGACAATTCCCTAACAAGATTGATTTGTGCGTTCCGATCATCTTTAAACACATAACCAGTTGTCAGTAGGAGTTCCCCTCGTTTAATCCATGATATATCCGGATGATCCATTATACTTACTGAATTAATTACCCGAGCCAACCCTTGTTTTCCTCCAATAACTTCTACTTGGTTTAGGGCAGGAAGCTTTAAAGCTTTTTCGACCGTTAAATACATATTTCTCCCCCTATTCTTCTTAATTATAAACTCAATATACTTGAAAGAATATTCTTATTTTTCAAAAAAATAGTCTTGATTTAGCATTATGGTGGTGATAATATAAAATATATCGATTTTGTAAATAGTGTTTCTTAATAAGCAACAATAAAACCGACCATACGGAAGTATTTACAAAATCACAAGGAGGGGATTTCATTCAATTCACATAATTGGAAAGCGCTTACTAATTAAAAGGGGGCAAACATGGAAAATTTGAGCAAAGTAAACACGCTATTGTTAGGTTTACAGCATGTTTGTGTAATGTATGGAGGAGCGGTAGCTGTTCCACTAATTGTGGGTCCTGCAATCGGCTTGACACAAGAGCAGATTATATACCTGATCTCGTTTGATTTACTTGCCTGTGGGATAGTCACCTTGCTTCAAGTTATTGGCGGTAAAGGCTTTGGTATAAGATTACCGGCCTTAATGGCTGTTTCTTTTATCGTGGTTGAGCCAGTAATAGCTATAGGATCGGTCCATAGTATAACCGGGGTTTTAGGAGCAGTTATGGTATCTGGAGTAATTGTTGCTATTTTATCAGGAGTAATTGGTAAATTAATACCCTTTTTCCCACCAATTGTTGCAGGGTCCGTCATTTTAATTATAGGTGTGTCATTAATGCCAGTAGCCATGAAAAATGCAGCGGGCGGAAGCGGTTCCCCAACGTTTGGAGATCCTATGAATCTAACGCTAGCTTGTTTTACACTACTGAGTTTCCTTTTGTTGAATACACTTACTAAAGGATTTGTGAAAGCGATTTCAGTTCTTTTCGCCATGGTTCTTGGTACTATATTGGCTGGGTTTTTAGGTATGGTCGATACCTCTGCCTTTAAAGAGGCCAGCTGGTTTACAATGGTGACTCCTTTCTATTTTGGGGTACCTACCTTCGACGTTTCATCTATTATCACTATGACAATCATATCTTTAATCATTGCTGTTGAAAGCATAGGCGTCTTTTTGACACTCGGGGAAGTATGCGGGAAGGAAATAACTGAAAAAGATGTAGAAAAGGGGCTGCGTGCAGAAGGAATAGGGAGCTTCATAAGTGGTATCTTCAACTCTTTTAACCATTCTACCTTCTCACAAAATGTGGGCTTGGTTCTGCTGACAAAAGTAACACAGCGCTCGGTAGTAATCACGGCAGGTTGTATTCTAATCGTTCTAGCTTTTGTGCCTAAGGTTGCCGGTCTTACGACGATGATTCCTTTACCCGTTTTGGGTGGGGCTATGATACCAATGTTTGGAATGCTTCTATCTGCAGCTTTAGGGATGGTAGCCAAAGCGGATTTAAGCAAACCTGCCAATCAATTGACGATTGCCATAGGAATAGGGGTCGGTCTAGCAATCAAGGGGGTCCCTGAAGCATTCGATAAATTCCCGGAAACAGTCCAATTAATATGTGGGAATGGAGTAGTGATGGGTACAATAACACTAGTTGTGTTAAATGCCATCCTGAATGGAAAATCAAATCCATCTATTACACACCATCATTCCATACCGGATATTCAACCAAGTATGAGTCAAAATATTAATATACACCCTTAGAAAGTAGCGGACAAGGCAATTCTCTAAGGGTGTCTAGTTGGCTAGGTTCTCCAACACTTTCATTATAACCTTATTCAGAGAATTTTCAAACAAATAATACAAGCACCTTGCAACAGCCTATTTAATAGGTAAGCAAGGTGCTTTTTTTTACTCTTTTTTAGAGCAAAGTCTAATGGCTTTTCGACTTTGATTCATTTGAAAAGAGAACGATATAATTCTCCATCACTTTGGCAAGTTCTTCCTGAACCCTCTCGTTCAAAGTAGAAAAATGTGGAAAATCACCATTTTTTGAATCGATATTCAAGTGGTCACTTAAAAAGGTAACTGCTGCAATCGACACCTCAGTGTTTACATTAATTTTCCGAATTCCTCTATTGATTGTATCTAAAATCCTATCCACTGGCGTGCCGGATCCTCCGTGCAGAACAAGGGGAATCCCCGTCAACTGGTGTGAATTTCATCTAGTCTCTTAAGGTCAATCACCGGATCCTCTTTGTACATTCCATGAAACGTTCCAATTGCTGGTGCCAAAAAGTCAATATTAGTTTGTTCCACAAAATACTTAGCTAATTTTGGATCTGTTAAAACATGATCTCCATCTTCTTCATCAGAATATTCTCCTCGTGCAATGGATCCTAACTCAGCTTCCACGGAAACACCTGCTTTATGTGCGAGTTCAACAATTTTTTTCGTCTGCCGGACATTCTCTTCAAAAGGAAGCTGGGAACCATCATACATGACAGAGGAAAATCCTGAATTGATAGCTGCGGTAATTGATTTTAGGTTGTATGCATGATCTAAATGTAAGCAGACAGGAACTTGGGATTTAGCAGATCTTATTTTTACGATTTCTGCAAATATCTCAATATTAATATAATCTAAATATCGTTCTGCAAGTGCGAGAATAATTGGAAGCCCTGCATTCTCTGCTGCTTTAACAGCTGCATTGTCTTGCTAACTAACTCTATGTTAGAGGTCCGGTGCTATGGTTTCTTTTTTCAAACAAAGGAAATTTGAGAATCATCTCCAGAAACAAAAGATAGACGAAAAAAGATCACTAAATACTTCTGCATGAAGGTATGGGATCTCAGAAAACGTGTTTAACTCGGCGGTGGAGAAAACATAACTAACAGAGGATCTGGATATATTGAACAATACTTCCTTCTATATATGAATAATGAGTGATTAGCTTTTTCGGAGTGTTATATGTAACTTATATTCTACTCGGGGTCACCTTTAACCGAGTGGTATGCTCGATATAGTCATCACGCCCTTCGGAGATATACAATAGCATTAATTTGTTTCCTCTAGGAATTCAATATTAACTTTTAATGTCCTCTAAAATTCCAGTATCACCTGATGGTTCTATCCAACATCATAAATATACTTGTGTCTTGCCCCTTTCTTAGTGATTCCGCGTGCAGGAAGCGTAGTTTTCTTGTTTCACAATCGCGATTGTTTAATAATTAAATCCCAATTTCTCATTTATATCACTGAGAAATTGGGATTTTCAATACTGGAATAACGTTGTAAATCTGCGTATCGCTAAAGGTTACCCCAATAAGGGTTTAATGACATATAAATCACCCTATCATTTATTATTAAACTAAAAAAGGTTTATTAATAAAATAAGTATATAAGGCAATTGTGCTTTAAATTAGAATAGGTTTTTATGCCTCCAAGGTATTTTCTTTACATCTAAAAGAATCATCATTATCTTTTTTTATTCAGCACTACATAAAGGCGTTAAACGCCCTAGGATTGCCATTAAAATCATTGATCCTCCATGATCGTGTCATTCCACCGCAGCCGCTAATTATTTTTTCTTATTGTTCAGATCATCGATATTCTTATCCCCTTCATCCTTGATATCGTCATAAACCTCATTTCCACTTTTTGTGACTTCGTCATACAAACGCCTCCCTGTATCACGAGCATAATCCCATGCGAAATTCTTACGTTCAGTAATCTGTTTCCAGACCTCACCGTGAGGGATAGCATTTCCGTATTTAGTTTCTAGATACTTAAGGGCTGCTAGCAGATTATAATATTCTTTGTTCACTAGAATTTGCATATCCATTTCTGTATTATTGATAGCTCCCTGCTTCTGTTCTTTTTGTGTATTTGCCTGTCCTTCTCCTTTTTCTTTCCACGTCGTCCACTCGCCTTGTAATTTGGCATACGCTTTATTGAGATAATTTTTTAGTGATTCGTCATTATCTACAGAAGTGAACTCTCCACCACCAGATGTAGCAACTTGTCGAAGCAATTTCTGTCCTTCGTTATCCACATTAAAGCCAATAATATTCACAACTGTCTTAACCTTTGATTGATGAAGTTCTTTTGCAATCTGCACTGGATTACCTCCACAAGTTTCAATTCCATCACTTACCACATATACAATCGAATCGGTTGTCTCAGGATTAATATCTTGTTTTACAGATTTCAGAGCATTTGCAATTGGCGTCCATCCGGCTGGTTTTATATCTTGAAGTACCGTTTTTATTTGATTTGTCTGCTCGCCTTGACCATGAAAGATTTCTTCTGTACTGTTACAGGATACTTTTTTATCTTTCGTACTTCCTGTTCCTTTATGTCCATAAATCCGCAAAGATACCTCTGCATTTTTTGGTAATTTATCTAAGAAGATCTGAATAGCTTCTTTGGCAGAGTCCATTTTTGATTTGCCATTGATCTGCGCTTTCATGCTGCCACTGGCATCAAGTAGGATCGAAATGTGTAACTTCTTACTTGTGGGTAATGTGATTTTACCATTAGGTCGCTCATTATTCACTTTAACTTCTGTTTCAAAATTATTGAAAGTGGTCACATAAGGGCGATAATCTTCAGCCAATAGGAGGAGGAGCTCTTCCTTATATTGATCAGCTGTCAAGTCGCTTGATAATTGATCCAGAACCTCCAGAACCTTCTGTTCATCATAGTTAGAACCAGCAAAACGTCCTGGAGGTTTCATTAATATTTGTTCATCTGTTAAGGAAGTCTGAGGTTTACTTTGATTTGAATCTGATGGGTCCTGAATGTTTGAAGTATTCTTTTCCGGTTCATTACTTTGATTTGAATTTAATGGATTCTGAGTTTTTGAAATATTCTTTTCCGGTTCATTACTACAACCAGCAAGGAATAAGATTAACGTTACCAATATTAAGATAGACCTTCGAATCATCAACTCACCTCCGATTAATAATCTTCTTATATAATCAAATTATTATCTATCAAGCCAAAGTTCATTTGATAACCGCGGCTTCTGAGAATATATACATGTTATTCAGGCTGATACGAGCAGACTAAATTTGCCGATTTCCATTCGTATTGTAACTTCAATTCGTTTCCGCTGCGGTTGGCGACCATAATGAAAGGCTCCGCTTTGGGCTCGTGCAATATAACCCGAATATCTTTTCCTTCTTTCTCGTATTCCCCGAACCATATTTGGGTAAAATTTCCCGTTGTTTCATGAACGGATAAAGGGTCCCTATCGGAAGTAGGATTTTCTAAAAATTTCATCCCGGAAAAGCAAGATGTCGATTGGGAACCGGCGACAAGCTTCCAGTCCCCCTCTAGTTTCAACTCTGCGGTTTCCGTTTTTTTTTGCATCATTACAACCAACCAGCAAGGAAACGGCAAATAATACAGCAATCGTTCCTACAACTGTACTTTTCATCAATAACCCTCCACCCCCCACTGCATTTTAATCCCATTGAGCAATGAAGCAATTAAATATTATGGTTGCGATTATGAAAACCTCTATATTGGAAATATGGTGCGGTGTATTGTTGGCGTAACTTTTATGAGCGTTTATGACGATTATGGTATTGCATCACCCGATATAAACGACCACACCCTCGCGCCGAAACGTGTTGGGCAGCCCGCTCACCAGCAGCTCCAGCCTGCCATAGCATATGCTCCTTAGTGTCACCGCCATCTTGGAGCGCCACACAGTCCTATACCGGGAAACCTCCTTTAGGAGCGCAGGCACTTCCTCTCTCCACATCCGGCCACCTTGGAACCAGGTATTACATAGGTTAAGTGAGTTATTGGTTGAAAGAGGAGTTCAAAGGCAACATAAGTTTGTGATATCAAAGCTATCCTATAAATACAACTATGTCTTTACGTTGAAATGCATTGGGTGTTTTTCCTTAAGCCCTTCTACTCTTTCAAATAATTTGGTTTTCTGTTCTTCTTCTAGGTTCAGATGCACCCACTCTTTTAATTTATCAAGTTCAGCAAGAATACTTGGTAAACCTTCCTCTTCTACATCAACACCTGTCGATAAAAGATCTACCCATTGTAATCCTAAGGATTGGATGGCAGGTATCGAAAATTCTTTGAAAAAGGATTCCGTAGCAACTGGAAAAAAGATGTGTTTTTCAAAATCGTTTTGTGGATCAAGGATCATTGCACTAATAGCCATCAGTTATTCAACTCCGAAGACCGCACTGAAAGCTACTGTTTTAGATTTAACGGTATTGTCTCGATCAATAACGTCTAAAAGTTATTCTTTGATTTCATTAATGAGCCACTGTTTACCTTCTTCTCCTTTAAGAATTATAGGGTGTTCTGGAGTACCTATATTAACACTTTTAATGAAAGCCTCCTCTAATCCTCGAATCCCCCCTAACTTAGCCCCCTTTAGTAATACCCCTTCAAACGTAGATAATCTTACATCAGCATTCAGTAATGTCGCTTCACGAAAATCTGCCTCATCAAAAAGACCACCTATTAAATTTGCGTTTGATAAATCAGCTTTAACAAAAACTGTCTCAATGCATTCACTATCAGCAAATCTTGCGGCTTTAATATTTGCACTTGTGAAATCTACATATGAAACGTTAGACTTACAAAAATCTGAACCTTCTAAATTAGCGAATTTAAAAGTTGATGAACATAATAAAGATGAAGACATATCTTTGAGATTTAAGTTCATACCATCAAAAAGACAAGCTGTAAGGTATGCTTGATCTAACGGATATTTTGATAAATCTAAATTTCGTAAGTCTATTTCATCTAAGCCGAGTTTTTCACCTTTCTTACCAATGGTCTCTATCCAAAGACGATGTGATTCAAGTTGAACGATAATTTCCTCAACATTAAATATTGTCATGCCCTGCATACCCTCCTAAACTATGGATACCAAATAATTCTATCAGCTATTCCTGCTTCTTTTATTGCCTCTTTTAACTGATCAATATGTTCAGGAATCAGCTTTCTCGTATCAACTATTACATTGTAGTTTTTATCAAGTTCCTTATTGATCCCTTTCATTCCATTATTTACTGTAAAGGCTCCCTTTTTTGGTGATGTATGCCCATTTGGATAAGATTGAAAGCTTTTAACATCCCATTTTACACCATTAGTTGTATCAATAAATTCTGCTCCTCCATTATCCAGAGGATCTCGAATTATTCTACCTAGTTTGCCCTGTTTCTCCAATTCCAAGCCTATCTCTCTTTCTTTCACACCCTGCTCTCTAATTCTGCCTCCATGTGAAGGATCACCTGCTAAATCATCCAATTCCTTTTGATTTCTACCACCAGTATACCCCGTATCCTCATCGGCTTTATCCTTATTCGGCGTATCGTCATCCGGCTTCTTGGGATCGTCCGTATGCTTGCCCGGGCTTTCGCCGTCACTCTTCGGAGGTTTCGGTTTAATCGGAACGTCGACATCTCGCTTCTGGGAACCAAGCTTATCCAAAAGCTTGCGCACATAGCGGCGCCCTTTCTTCCCAACCCATCTTAGTGCTCTGCCGAACGGGATCCGGCTTAGTACAATGCCTATAGCGACGGAAAACGCATTTTCGGGAGTAAGCAGCTTCTTCGGATCGTGGATATAACCAGCAATCTCATGTCCGCTCCCGGCAATTCCCGCCCCCGTCATCGCGATGCCAAAAGCCGGCCAGAATCCGACGAACAGCAATGACAAGGCAAGGGCACCGAGCACGATCGCTCCCTGTTCATACCAATCCAGCCGATCCCACCAATTTTGCAGCGAATCGAACATGCAGGCGAAACATGCTGTTTCCCCACCGCCCGCATGAGCCCCGATGCCTGCGAACAGACCGGCCACAAGCAGAATCATCGCGAGTCCGGTTAGAGCCTGGCAAAGAGCCTTTACCCGAGCCTGGACAGGCTCCTGTCTACCGGCCGATTCTTCATTTCCATAAAGTAAATGAAATCCAAGCTCCCTGCGCTCCCGGTAAAAGCCTAGCCAATATATGAATTTCCCCCGGTCCAGACAAAAAGAGCGGATCATATTCCACAGCTCGGGAAACGGATTAAGAAGCGGCTCGTTCGGTAGCAACGGAAGGCAGTTCCGTATTTTGTTCAGCGACCAGTAATCGGCAATGAGCGATGCGGCCAGCATCAGCAGGAAGGCCGGCTGAGTTTTATAACCGCTGCCGGTCCACTCATGAAGCCGGAACACCCAACCCGGCAGCTTGTGTTGGCCGTTATAAGCCGCGTGATCCAGGATGGACCACAGCAAAAGGATTGCCGGGAACAGAAAAACCCATTTCGTCAGTCTTGTTCGCAGCCGATAAGCAATTCCGCACGCAAGCGTGATCATGGCGGTATGTACGGGATGACCGACGGTCATTAGCGTCGGGAACAGACTTTCTTCGAAACGCCCGGGAAACAGTGAGAACAAATCCCAATGGATCGTTTCGCCGCCCAGAATTGTAAAGCTATAGCCAAACTTTTTCTCAAGAATGCTGCCGGAACTTAGCCACCTTCGGGAAAGCTCCTCCATCAGTTGGAAGCCGACACCGGTTGCCGCCCCGATGAGCGTGAAATCTCCTAAACTCAAGGCGGAAGCTCGACGTGAAAAAAACAGAAATATACCTAGCGGAAGGAGCTTCCACAATTCTTCGAAAATTGGCGTGATAACGGCAATGGACCAAGTGTCGGAAGTTTCCCCCCCGAAAAACGCATGGAGAGCATTGACCGTAAGCGTCGTGAATGGTACGACAAGGAAAACACCTGACAGAACGAACAGAACAACTTGCCTCCACGGCATAGTTTTGCTTCGGCACAGAAACCAAAATTGCAGCAGCACATAAAACGACCACAAATATTGAATCATCATGGTACGCGATTCTTTAACGAAAAACAAACTCAACACAAACGCAAGCAAAGACAGCCAGGAAAAAATCGCATACGCCGTTTTAATAAACGGATATTTCGCAATCCATGATTGGCAAGTTCGATAGATGGCCTCAAGGAAATCCCGAATTCCGGTTCGAATGGACCAGATCGTATTCACTACGATTGCCTCCTTTGTAAGCCGGCCTCGTGCGATCGGGACGTCTCCCTTGACGACGGTCAGGCCATGAGTAAATAAATGATTTCATGAAAACCATGGTCACCGATCGATCGGAGCGGAGGATTATAGAGTAATACCCGCAACATGTACCTAACCTATCTCTCGCGGGATACTAGTAATATAGTCATTTTTATAAAATGTGGAAAAGGCGCTGGTCTCAAATCCGGGTATTTTTGCACAAGCCCCGAAAAGGTGGATTAACAAAAAGCAATCCTTGTTAAAATGTATACCAAGGTACAGTGAAAGACCGTCAAGGTCTATAGAATTTAATGAATGTGATTCGGGCAAATGATATTGTTGTAGCTTTATAAAAAAGTCTGATTAAAAGTACTCATCAATAGTTGATCTATCGCTACGATAATAATACGTTTTTTGAAAAAAGATTGATCAAAGCATGCTCCTATTTAATGTAATGGATTAACTTCTTTACAAAAAAGCTTGATTTTTTTTGAAATCCTTGTTGCACTAAAGCACCTTCGTTTGTTCCGATTGAGTAAAATGACTATTCACTCAATAGGTGTAAATTGATCTGTTGGTAAAGTATTTGTTTTCCATTTTTTTATAAAGCACAGATGAAACGATCAATATTCCAAGCCATAGGAATAACAAAATACTCGAAAGGATCGGTAATATAGTTAGTTCAAATACAGAGCGACCTTATGCAGTTTGGAAACCTATCAGTATAATCGAAAGCATCCAAGCAATACTGCCATAATAGATCAACAATTTTTTAAACGGATATTCACTTTTACTTTTTCTAAAAGCCATCCTGGCAAGATTAATGTGTAAGGCATGAAATACAATTCCGTGTAATACGCTTAAATTCCCTGCATCTCCTGTAAATCGGTCTTGAAGCAAGATCCTCCATATACCAGCAAAGTTGGAGAAATGCATAACGAATTCCTATTATAAGCATTGGACGTTCATAAGGATATTTCATTCTAAAAAACTGAACAGTACGCAATATAGCTAAAATTACAAGTAATAGCGCAACAACCCAAATAGCATTCTAGCAATTTTATCGACGACATCTCCTTCACGAGAAAATCGTGGATTAAAGCCTCGAAAGTTCTGAATAGTTTCAATTGTATAGGAATATATGGTTGCTATGATAAAAAGCCACCGTATCATCGTCCTTTTACGAGTTCCTAGTCTTGCAAAAGGTAAAATAATGGGGCCGCGAAAATAGATAAAAATAGCGATGACCGTTGCAAGTATAAATCCAATCAGACTTGTAATCACAAGCCATCTTTCTCCTTCAAATAATTTGGTAGGTGGTCCTACAACATCATTTCAATCAGTTTGCATAGGATTTGACATGAATATTCCTATCTTTCCTCACCTCTTATTTATTTGATTAACCTTTATTTTTATATTCGATATTACTAAAAAGATGCCTCTAAATTGAGTTTTATTAACAAACCTGTTCTTTATCTTAATAAAATGATTTAAAAGCATCTAAATTTGCACATGCATTTATTAAACTAAATGGCCCGATTGCTGAATAGAGAAATAAAGGGTAGATCCATATCAAAAACGATCGTTTTTGATATGGACAAGAAACGAAAAAAGTAACCTTCAGTTCCCATTACTGAAGGTTACTTTTTTATTTCGGAAGCCGAATATTTGAGTCTAGCCCCTATTTATTCAACTTCTACTTCCATTTCTTTAACAAAAAACCGCATTGCCCGAAATCGAAATATCTAATTGATATGAACATATACAAGTCCATCTTTATTCATTTCATGTCCTTTCTCAACTCTTAAAGTTGTAGGTAAACAAAGTTCCTTATTTACAAATTGTATATATTCTTATTCCAACCTCATAAAAATCCTCCCTATATCAAAAAAATAAGGGAGGATTTTATAATGTATTGATAGAATTCAAGTTTAAATTTCTATATACCATTCTGAAACTTGTCTAGATGTTACAACTTTTGTTAATTTTTTTGGGGTTTTTGTTTCATGAGGTAATTTGATTTTTTCTACGTTACTCACTTCAGATTTCATTTTAATATTTTCTCTTACTTCCTTTTCTTCTATAACTTTATTGATATTTTCACCTCCTTTCAAAAATTATAATTTAATTGTTTCGATATGAAGAATTCCGGTCTTTGAAAGATTAATTTGTTTTATATTTGAATCAAATAAAGAAAAATGATAATCAAAAAATAAAGGAATGACCACCATTTCATCTATTAGTTTTTTTTCAGCATTTTTGTAAAGTGTATGTTTTTTTCAACAGATTCTTCATTTAAAGCTTTTTCTAGTATCTCATCTAAAATCTTTATTATTATAATTTGGAGTATTAAAAGCCCCTCTACTATATAATGGTAGTAAAAAGTAGCCTACATCTCCTATTTCAGTATGCCATGTTTCGTATAACATATCGTAATCACCATTATCAACAGCTTGTATATAATCTTCCCACTCTAAACTTCTGATACTAATGTCAATATTTAAATTATGTTTTATTTGCCTCTTAATTTATTCAGCTTTTAAAATTTGATGGACATGGTTTATTACGTAAATAAGGGCTGTTTTGGGGAGGGATTGCACCGTTCGAGAAAGTGTACTTTTGCAAACGGGTTAAGCATGACAAAAAGACTTCATATTCCCCTGAAGCCTCTCTTAGGAGTACGTACATTTGACTTTATAAACAAAATTGGATTTACTTTGCCCCTGGTTGCACGGACGCTGGTATCCCCAGGTGCCGTCAGTAAAAAGGAAAAAAATCACTAAGACATTATTAATGAAAAAAAGCTGATTTCTAAAGGGAAATCAGCTTTTTTTGAACTCTTGATGACCATAACTCATGACAGAAAGAGCAGCTGTTCCTAAGGATATAAGGACGAGCACACCACCTACTGTAGGGTTGAACTCGACAGAGGTTTGCTCAATGACAATTCCGCCAATAAATGAACCAAAAGCAATACCCATATGGACAGCCGAATTGTTTAAGGTTTGCTGGATATCCGAAGTTTCTGGTGACAGTTCGATCAGATAGCTTTGCATCGCTGGTGTGATCGCCCAGCTTAACATACTCCATATGACCATCAAGATTAGGAAAAGCGGTAAAGAGAAGGTTGTATAAGGGATTGATAACATTGAAACCGCAAAAAAGATAATGACAGATATTATAGTACGCTTTGATCCGAAACGGTCAGCCAAAAAGCCTCCAATTCCCCCGCCAACTACAGCTGCAATTCCAAAAATTAAATAGACAATACTAACCCATGTTCCATCAAGGCCTAGTTTCATTTTTAAAAATGGAGTTAAGTATCCATATAGTGTTAAATGACCCGCCAACATGACAAAGGAAGTTGCCTGAGCAAGTAAAATTTTTCGATTTTTTAATGTACGTAATTGTCTTCCAATTGGAATAGAAGGCTTGGGTGCCATTCTTTCCAGAAAGAAAAACACCCCCGCCATCGAAACTAAGGTTAGGATGGAGATCATGATAAAGGGTGCCCGCCAGCCAAAAGCATTTCCAAGCATCAATCCAATTGGTACCCCTAGCACAAGAGAGGCACTGACTCCCATAAAAACAACTCCGATCGCCCTTGCACGGTATTGTTCAGTTACAATATTTGGCACCATCGTTAAACATAAAGCAATAAGCAATGAACCGCTAGAAGCTGCAATGATACGCCCAACAAGTAGAATACTATAATAGGGGCTGAAAACAGAAATGACATTTCCTATAAAAAAAATAAACAAAGTAATTAAAGTTAGCCGTTTTCGTTCAACTCTTTGTGTTACTGTTAACAATATAGGCGCTGCTAACGCGAATGCAAGGGAAAAAACAGTCATAAGGAAACCCACTTGCCCAAGACTCACATCTAAATCATTCGAGACAATATCTAGTAAACCGCCAATGATTAATTCAACCATCCCGACAACAAACGAGACAATCGCCAATAAATACACACGTTTATCCAAAATTTAACTCCCTCTCTAAAAAGAGTCCTAAATACTCGATAAAAAATAGCCCACCATGTTTTGCTGGGTCTTTTCTCATTCACTCCATATCTTCAGCTAACGCACCCGTTTGTTTAAGTACATTTATTCGCAAACTTTTATACTTAGTTATTTAATATTAGCATAGATACCTCTTCAACAATTTTTATTTGAGATAAATTAGTTTTCTCAACTACTAATAGCTCAGCAGCATCGTATAAAATCCTTGAATATAAAAAAGTATTAAATTCATTTACTTGATTACATTCACTCAATTGGAAACCTGATTCTAAATAGATTTTTAAAGCATTTAGCATTTTCACTCGTAATAATGGGAATAAATTTTGATAACTATATGGACATTCAGTTTTCACTTGCTTTAAATATTCATAAACGGCATGGAATAAACACTCTATTTGCTTTTCATCCCATGTATTTACTTCTTTTGTATACTTTTTAATCATTTCAGTTGCTGAATCTTTTATCATTTCATCAAACAATTGATATTTGTCTTCAAAATGAGCATAGAAAGTGGCTCGATTTATATTTGCATGTTCTGTAATATTTTTTATTGTTATCTTCTCAAATTCTTTTTCCCTTACAAGTTCCATAAATGCCTCTACAATTGCTTTCCTTGTTGGTGTCCTTCGGATATTTTGAACTTTCATTTTAATTCTCCTTATCACAACAAACTGTTATTGTTGTTGGTTGTTTCATCTTATTCCCTGCTTTACAATTAAATTAAAGCAACACACGTTGTTTTAATTCTAATAAATAAGGTGGTTATAATCAATGAAAACAATTGCAATTATTGGTGCAGGACCTGGTTTAGGTTTATCAATCGCTAAAAAATTTGGTTCGGAACAATTTAACGTGGCACTTATCGCACGTAACGAAGAAAAGTTATCAGCAATGGTTAAAGAATTAAAAGACTTAAATATTGAGTCCAAATATTATTTAGCAGATCTACGAAATTTAGAACAATTAAAACAAGCGTTAGAAGCTGCAAATGCAGATTTTAATAATATCAATGTACTTGAATTCAGTCCCTATCCAGGACCGAAATCATTTATTCCCACATTAGACGTAACTGCAAAAAATATGACAGAACAAATTAATTATTACTTATTACCAGCGATCGAAGCCGTTCAAAGCGTATTACCAGGTATGCAACAAAATGGCGCTGGTGCAATTCTTTTCACAACAGGTATTTCCTCAATGCATCCAATTCCTCAACTTGGTAACGCAGGAATTGTCATGGCTGGTATTCGCAACTACGCAACTAATTTACACAACATCCTAAAAGAGCAAGGAATTTATGTTGGTCACTTATCAATTGCGACACTTATTGAACCTGGTACAGAAGGTGACCCTGACATTATCGCAGATGTATGGTAAAACCATACTCTTCTCAACCATACTTCGAAGCAGTTTACCCAGTACAGAAATAATCTTAAATGGGATCAAATAATTATGATCCCATTTTTCACTTAGTTTAACTCAACCTGAATTTTCAAGAGGCCCAATCTACTTTGTCACTTATTGAGCTCTACTGCCCCGTTAGTTCAATATAAAAAAGCAGCCCGGTTCGGCAGCTGGATCTTCAACATATGCACCCCATTAGTTTAAGTGTAATACTTCACAATCTCAATCAAAAACCGAAATTGTAATCAAAATTGCATCTGAATTTGTAATTGTGTTTTGTATCAATATTTTTACTAAAAAAGCAAACGGATCAGTCCTATACTGAGCCGTTTGCTTTTTCCTATACGTTAGCTTAATACTTAAAAAACAGGTTCAGAGGTTTGGTCTTACATTTCCTCTAACACTTTTTTAAGTTCTTCGCCCATTTCCGCCCAACCATATTTCGCACCATTGAACGCTTGATCTTCTTTTTCGAACCCTGTTTGTTCAAGATGTAAGTAGGTTGTTCCATCCTCTTGCTTCAATGTCCATGTGACTATAGTGTTTATCGGACCACCTACCCATGTGTAAGATAACTTATAAGGCTCGTCCACTACTAATACTTCACAATCTACAATTAAATTCCACTGCTCATTTCGGAATTGACATTTATGTCCTACGATTGGTTTAAAGTTATTTTCCATTATCCATTTTGCAAGAGTATCCGAATCTGTTAAAGCGTTCCACACCTTATTGATCGGGCTCTTAAAATTAAAATCTTGTGATACTGTTAAATTCATTTTTTGTTCCTCCAGTAATATTTGGTTTAAAAGTAATACTCTTCCACTCCAGAATTTGCTGTAAAACGATACCCAATCCTGAATTTCTCTTAAAGGGGCAGCAGTCAGCCGATACCTTGTTTCTCTACCAACTTTACGGTCGGAAACTAGACCAGCTTCTTTAAGGATAGCCAAATGTTTAGAAACAGCAGTACGACCCATTTGAAATTGAGCGGTTAATTCGTGAAGAGGTACCTCTTCTGCATCAGCCAACAAACGTAGCAATTTACGTCTTGTTGGGTCAGCGATGGCTACATAAACATCACGCTCTTGATTTTTATCGTTCAAAATCACCCCCCCTTTAAATCGGACACCAATTGGTGTCTTTATTATAGGATACTAATTGGTGTCCTGTCAATTTCTTTATTTTCCATAATATCATTAGTTTTATTCTCCTATCATCAAGTACATAAGTGCCTCTAATCATTTAATCCCTTTCCATTGAGAATTTGCTGCATACATTTTTCAACCCTTGACTGTCGAGTTTTGGATTGTTTGGGTTGAGAAAAATAAAGAATGTATGCTCTTTGCCGTCCCGGCGTCAATGCTTCAAAAGCAGTTTTCAAGGCAGGGATTTCATCGAATTTATTTTGAAGTTCTTCAGGAATTATGAATTCTGTATTCTTTTTAAAATCCACTTCCAAACCGGCTTTTTCAACTTCAACGGCTTCATAAATATAGGCTTTCAAGATGGTTTCCATTTCAACTATTTCTTGAACATTGGTGAACCGAATCTGGCGCGCCGCCTGTACATTCTCCGTTTGTTGGACTAGAATCCCATGGGCATCCTGTAACAAGGCACCTTTGTGAAACAGAAACGCACAATATTCTTTAAATCCATGTATTAAAACTATGTTTTTTTTCTCAAACGTGTAACAAGGATGCATCCACTTAAATTCTTCGGTCAGCTCACAGTCAAGAACGATATTTCTCAACTTCTCATATTCTTCCTTCCACTTTTTAGCTTTACTTAAAAATTCATCAACCTTAAGATTCATTCTACTATTTGTCATCAAGAAACACCCCTCTTCAATTTTTCGATAGCTGACAGTCAAGAATGATCATTCTTAATTTCTCCAATTCTTTCTGTCACTTTTTGGCTTTACTTGAATATTCATCAACCTTTAATCATTTACCATGACCCACTTGGCAAGCTTGCTTGAATCGGTTAAGGCGGACGTGAAGAGGTAATTCCTCTACGTTTGCCAATAGACTAATCAGTTCACGTCGAGTCGGGTCGGCAACATACACATCCCTCATTTTATTTGTATCGGTCAAAATCACCATCCCCTTACTCTCGCATGATGAAAAGACTCCGATTGGTGTCCGATTTATAATAGGACATTAATTGGTGTCGTGTCAAGCAGACCTGGCTGGAAAGTTACAGGGAGCTTATGTCGCTAATCTGCCCCGTTAGCACAACAATATTTACATTAAGTTAAAGCCCCATTAACCTGGGTAAAAGGTTCTTATCCGAGGAGGGGCTAAAATGAACATTAATTTTAGTACCTATTGATTCTTTCTTTACTCATATCCTTAATCTTTCTTCCTGTACTCCCCATAAGAGAATGGATTTACTTTTCACTATTATTTAATCTTCTGTTTTTTCTAATTGGAACGATTACTAAATATGTAAAGTCGGTCTGGTTAGCCTTTGCAACTTCTTCTTTCGTATTGGCTGTGATATTTATTTATTTAATTAATACTACTACTACAATAAAAATACCCTATTCTATAATCTTAACTTTCGGTGCTGTGAATCGTTAGTTCATTTAGGTATCAAGTAAAGATACGGGTTAAATAATCTCCGTGTCCTCTTGCTAGTACAACATCTTCTTGGGAGGATATCCAAAAGAAACGGTAGGTTAATCCCTCCTCCACCACCCATTGGTTGGTAAATCCATTCATTTGGAACACCTGATACATTTATTTTATTAAAAAATTGCTAATGAATAGTCCCATCATCACTTTCCCAATAATCTTGTGCAAGTAGCCTCAACATCAACATTTTTTAACCCTGTTTCTTCCTCAATTTCTCGAATTACCGCATTATAAGTGTTTTCCTCTGGCTTTACTGTACCTTCGGGTATCTGTATCCCTGCCTCTGGAATAGAATGTTGGAACACTAATAGTTGTGGTTTGTCCTCATTTATTCTTGTGACATAGCCATAAGCCTTTCTAATAGGCTCTTATTTTTTTAGTCCTCCGTTTCTGTACGATTTTTTATTTAAACACTATCGTATTAAATTCTTTATCTATTTACTTTCGATAAGTTTATTTTTAAGGCTGTTTTCGCAATGTTTACAGTTTTTTTAAACAAACTTAAAAAACACGGACTATAATTATTAAGCAAGATGATAGTGAACATTAGACAACTATTATCAATTAAGAAAGGATGGTTACTATGTTTATCACTTATAAGAATTATCAAGGTGGATTCAAAAATTTGGTTGTAATAGAAAGCGATGGAGTAATTACTAGAAGCCTTAAAGGTAAAGAAACAGCAATAAAAACTCACAAAAGAAAATTAGTGCGATTGAGGGCTAAACATAAGTGAATAATACGATGAAAATAAACAGTAAAATTTTTAGAGACCTGGTTAATAAATCCAATTTCTAAAAGGAACAATTTAACGAAAATAGCCATTTTTTTTAATGAAAGTATAAAGTTCAATATCGATGTTTTATATCGGGTTCATCCCCTCATCGACTAGTTGTTTTTTCTAAAATCAATCAATTTACTCAATATCATCGATATTTGCTTTACGATATTTCTGCATCTCACTACTCCACCTTTTTGAGCTGAAACTTCCCTGCTTTCTCTATAAGCTCTCTAGCTATATCATCAAGTTCTTTGGTCGTTATATCAGGAATTGTTTTTTGTACCAATTTATCTCTAATGGAGGCAACAATTTTGCCAATTTCCTTCAAACATTAAAATCTTCTTTGTTTTGCAATCACTTTTTCCTACCTCATTATCTTTTATCATCAATATAAACTAGGCTCAATTTTTCTTCGACCAAGAAAATGACCACAAAAAAGATCTAGTTCATATGACTAGATTCTCTTTTTAATATCTTCCCTTATTGATTCAATGATAGTATCTGATAAATTTGATGGAAGAGATGAACCATCCTCAAAAACCCATTTATTAATTATTTCAAGATCTGCTTTATTAAAAGTAATGCTATAATCTTTATCATTGTGAGTAAAATCAGCTGTAACCGTTTCTTCACCATCAAACTCGTCATCAATAATCATATTTTTTATTTCATATGGCTTCACGATGTAATCTCCTTTTTATCATTCTTGTATATAGAATTGACCTAATGTGATTGTTTATTCACTTTTTTCACCTAGCCTGCCCAAATCAAAAAACGAAGGGCTACTTTCATCGTATGATATATATGCAAGACCATATTCCTTACATTGTCAACCACTCAACCAGACACACTATTAAGGTGAATGAGAAAAAGTATTGTCAAAACAAAAATACCCGTTTTTGTAAAAGTCAACTTTTACGAACGGGTCATTAATGATTAACATAAGGGTGTTGTTCTATAAAACGTTGCTCCCAATGAATCTCTATGAATAACAGTTGACACCCTTTTCAGAAGAGCGAAAATCCCCTAAAACACTTGTAAAGTTCATAGAAGAACTGATTATACTACTCACGCAGAATGATTTCCAGAAGCGCTTTCTGTTCGTTCTGTGGAAGCATTTGCTTTATTTTCAAATGGATCATACATTTTTTCTCGGATAAACAATGCAGGAATAATTCCAGCAAATGCATAGGCAATAGCAAGCATAGCTAAGCCGAAACCGATAGATTTTGATTCCGCAATAATACCAATGCTTATAGGTGCTATCCTTACTAGAGGACTGCGCTCGTTAGCTAAAGAAAAAGTTATTTATAAGCCCCTTTTTCTGCCATCATAAAACCTGAGATAGTACTACAGTTATTTCACAACCTTTCACTACCCTAATTAGGTAATCTTAACAATTTATCATTTTGGATACTTATTCCCACTTTTATTTACTATAATTATCCAAAAATTCTTATTCAACTAATCTGCCCCTTTAGCTCCATAAGAAAAAGAGTTGATGATCAGCTCCTGGTAATGAAGTAAAGCACCTCTTAGCTCAACAAGGATAGTAATCTTTTGTCTAACAAAAAACTCTCTTTTCTAAAGTTTAATACTGAATAATTGATATTCTAACAGATATTACGTTTCAGAAAATACCTCTCCTTTGTGCTCGTTTCTATTTATCTGAAATTCATTATTGGATTTGATGATTATTTTATTGTTATTTTTTAATGTAATCTCAAGAGGATATATGGCAGATGTTTTATCAGAAAATATCCATCTTCTCCCTGGCTGGGCTAGAATAATAAATATTCCATTCCTTCTTTCACCCATGAAATTAAGGTATTGTCTACTTATTGTACTATTGTCACGCTCGATCACACCAATTTCATTTAATTTTTCACTTACACTTATAGTGTCTTCTACTATTAATCCTATTTCACTAATGTTTAAAATACTTTTAACCGAAAAAGGCTCAATACTCTCTTCAGAAATTTCATATCTTGAAATAAATTCTACTATATTACCAGAAGGATCATAGAAATAAAGAGCACGGGCTGGTAAATGAGCAAAATTAGCTTCATCTAGCCCATCTTCAACAAGTAGATCTACTCTTTCTTTTACCCATGATTTTGCTTCATAAAATTTGTTAGCCGGTATGTTAAAAGCAAAGTGGTAATAGGGGTTATTTTCTACATTTTTTGTTGTAAACTCAAATTCACCTGTCCCAACAGCAATTCGAAAGCTATTCTTATCCTCATTAACTAAAGAAAATCCTAACGTATCAATATAGAACTTTTTCATTTGCATTAAACTTTTAGTCTGTAAAACAATCGATTTGATTTCCATTGATAATAACACCTTCCTTGTATATCTAATTATGTATAGTTGTATGTAAGTTAACATTTTTATCATGACATAATTAGCCATTTTAGTAATATAACACTAATAATTTCACTTTAATTACCTTTTTATCACCATATTATATATACTTTACCACTAAATTATATATATATCTTGTTGAACTATCCTGCCCCGATCGTATTATAATGTCAGCCAGAAATTTCTGGTTGACCATTTTTTATATCGATATATGATAACGGTAGCCGGGGTAGAACGTTCCTGCCCGTGGGG
>NZ_JBNNTG010000042.1:0-37250 GCF_050278525.1 Peribacillus sp. NPDC096540
CTTGGGCTATCAAACCCCACAAGCCATTGAAGATCGAATTAGGAATACAGCTTAAGATTTAACTTTTTAGTGTCCAAAATATTGACTCAAATCCAAACTTTATTGTCATTTAACAAAATAAAGCGATTACTCTTATTTAGCAATCGCACTTTGTCTTATCTATTCAATATAGTTGACGTTATTATCTTGACACCATTCTTTTGCAATTTGTTTATAACGCTCGTCACGATATGAAAACCATTGATCTTCGATATCAAGATTTATTATTTTGTCCTTAAATCTTCTAAAGGCACCCTTTCCCTTGATTTCTAATAATAAAGTATTTTGCTTACGTAGATCACCAACAGTTAGGCAAAAGTCTTCCATCATTTCATATTCATTGACATCATATTTAGTTGGTAACTCTATATAATTCTCAAAGTTTTCAACAACATCATTAGCAACCTTTAAATTTTCTTGTTGCCAATCAGGTAAATGATCGAATGGTTGATCATCTTCAGCAGTTCTCAAATCATCAGAAGTTACTAAAATAATCTCACCAGTTTTAATATTTAGAAATGATTGAGACTCTTCAAACTGTATTTCCATTTCTTCAATAATATCTTTAAGCTTTACTTGTACATTCATGATATAGGACCACCTTCTATATTTTTTACAATCGCATTCTTTTGTTTAATAAAAAGATCTATAATTTCTCTACTTTACATCGACAACAATTGTTCCAAAACGTTCGGTACCGATAAAGACTTCTAAACGCCATATCCCAGCTTTGGGTAATGATATATTAGAAGGCCTTGAGCTATCTGAGCCCCTAACTCCATTAGGACTGTAAGCTAACTCCTCGTAATTCCAAACTTTCCTTTCATTAGCTGTACCGGCATCTGTGACTAAAGCCATTTCATTTTCTCCTGTGTCTTTGTTTATAGCAACCACTTTAAAATTGCCACCTTTTATAGTTTGTTCATCTCCCCAAAAATGCCACAGCCACTTATTTACTTCACCAGCTTTAAACTCAGGTCCAACTATTCCTACTTTATCTTTTTGTCCAACTAATTTATCTCCTGTTGATGTTTCAAATTCAGGAGATAAATCCCACTGTTGATTTTCTTCTGATGCGGAACTGGCTTTTTTGGTATTAACGTTTGCATTTTCTTTGTTGTCCTGAGAACAACCTGCAATAAGTAAAATAACAAGTAAAGAAATACTTAAAAGTGCTTTTCTCAATTACTAAATCCTCCTTTCAGAGTTACCACCGAACTTTTGAAATTCCATTAAATTTAAATTCTCTATTTCTACCCACATTCCCTCTTAAATTTTACTACCTTTTATTGCACAAACCTGCCCTGTTAGCTCTATAAGGTGATTTATATTAATAGGTTTCTAATGGTATTTTTCCGATGTCGGAAACATCCTTGTGTTCGTATTTAATCACTTCAAAACCAGGTATTCGTAAAGTAATTGTATCGAAACCGTATGGTGGCATGACCCGTATACATAAATTCCTAAAAACAGTTTAATCATAATAAGCTTCTGCCCCTTTATCCATGGATGGAGAAAGGGGTTTTTCTTTAGCTTTCCTACAGTATGGTTTTAGATATTTTCGTACATTCTATAAAAATAATCCAATTTTCATTTGATTTTCATTAAATTTTCATTTATACAGACTATACTGACATTATATTTTACATTCAAAAACTAGGGGTACTATAAGATGAGTTCAAAACAAAATACAAGAAAAAACAATCACTTTTTATCCAGCTATATTCCAAATCCAAAAGAACTAAGAACCATCATTATCAGTTTAACCATAACTATTTGTTTATTTTTCATTGGAATTTTACTTATTTCTCTTAATCATCAGCAGCTAATGATGCAAGATTACAAACATTATAAGATAATCGTAAAACAATTTGGGTCGATTTCAAGAATTTTGTATTTTGCGGTTTTGGCTATCTATCCTGTTTTTCTTTTATTAAAGTGGAAACGCTTGAAAACGATAAAGTGGGGGAATTTTCAATTAAAAAGTTTCCTACAGTTTCTCGGAAAGTTAGTAAGAAAATGGCATGTTCCTCTTGCGTTAGCATCAACTGGAGCCGTTTTTCTTCATGGATATTTGGCGATCATAAGAGGATTTAAATGGGACTTTACGCATATCACGGGAATTCTTGCTATTATTCTTTTGGTTTTCCTCCTATTTATGGGGCTTAGACGATTCAAGAGAAAAGATAAAAAATGGCACTTTAAACTGGCTATTGGGTTTCTCATTTTATTTATGATTCATGCGTCTTTTTAATTGGATAATGAACATTACAAAAAGAGGTTGTCGCATAAGGAGCAGATCCTTTATGTGACAACTTCTTTTTCGCGTTTAACAATCACGTTCCTCCACACAACCAACATAGTCCAAGACAATGCACCCTTTTATGGAATAATGGAATAAATGTTTTTTATACAAAAATTGAATATTGCACAGGATTTCCAAACCCTGATTTTTCAGCTAATTTTATAGACGACTTATTTAATATGTCACAATCCCAGCGTGGCATTATATCATTTTCAAGACAGTGATCTATTAATGTTTTTACAATGCTAGATGCTAATCCTTGTCCCCTATAATCCTCGTGAGTTGCAATATCAATTTCTGAGTATTGTAGTGAAGAAAAAATTGAAGTAACATTCACTAACCACTTTTCCTTTATGAAGAATCCAATAACCGAAACCATTTTCACTAAAGTTGGATACAGATCCCCAGTATTCTTTATAGTAATCAATTCCGAGCTATTTGATAACTCTTCTACATGGCCTTGTTTTCGGAGTCAGTAAGGGTTTTAGGAGCCTTAAGTACATAAAACAATCCGCTGAAAATTAATAAAATTCCTAGGCATTGAAGCAAATCTGGCTGAAATCCAGTAATCAAGATATCTAAAAGTATAGCAACAAACGGGTCTACAAAAATCATAAAAGAGACTATGTTTGTAGGCAAGTGACGAATACTATTAAAAAACAGAAGGTACACAACGCCTGTATGAACGATACCGGTGAAAATGGCGTAAAACCACTCCGCTGAATGTAGGACTGTGTAGGTTGAAAAATCAATAAACGGAACTAGTAATAGAATACCTATAAACATTTGAAGAGAAGTGGTGGCATACACGCTTGTCTTTGTAATGCTCTTTCCTAAAATCATTGTTGCGGCATAGAAAAGCGCCGCAAGCACTCCATATATAATTCCTTCCCATTCAGGAGATGATGAACGGAACCCATCTGTTCCCATAATAAATAATGTTCCTATGAAACATAGAAAGATTGCTAAGATAGAGAACAATGTCAATTTCTCTCTAAAGATGAAGCTCCCTATAATGAGAACAATCATAGGAGCTAAATGATAAAGTGAAATAGCAATCGTCACGGATATCAATTCAAACGATTTAAAGAGAAATATCCAGTTTAATAAGTTGGCTCCCGCACAGCAAATGATCAACGGTACCTCTTTGAAATTCCATTTTTCTTTCTTATAATTCCCTGTCATTACCCAAGCAGTACATAAGAATACTGCAGCACATATGCAACGAACAAAAACCAGTTCCATTGCCGGAAGGCCTGTGAGTTCAGAGAAAAAACCAACAGTTCCAAATATGGCCATAGCCAAAGAGAGTTGGAATAGTGCATTTCTATTCATTTTAATTTTCCTTTCTTCATTTCAATATTAATGCTATCTTTCTCAGGCATGCCATCGCGCGTGACAATATTGGCCCACATTTGTTCTAGAATTACTAATCCATCCAGGTTATTGCGCGGCAAGACTGCCACAATTTCATCTTACTTACCTTCCATTATTTAGCCCATTCAGGTTCCATCTAGAATTCCCTACCAAAGTGCAAAGACTTTTCGTTTCAATCCAATGATTCGGTTATGTATATTTTCTGGGATTATTTCTAAAATAGAATTAATTGTTGGCCCATCTTTATCATATTTAACAATTCTATTTATATACTCTTGAATTAGGTTAATGGATGTAGTTTCTCCTTTATTAAGCTGCCAGCTGAACAATGGTCCGTTTTCGCAGTTTGGATTTGCACAATACCTTAACTGGTTCCCTTCTGTGCAGTTCACATTGCAATATTATGTGTTATACTTCCCTCCTATTTATATCTACTTACTTCATTTCGACAAAAACAGCAAAGAACCTCTCTTTATATTCCATATTCACAACAAAAAAAGTCACCACTACATGGTGACCTTTAACTGTTACGATTTAACTCACAACCATATAATCCCCTAAGGCCTGCTGTAGCGTTCCCTTTATCTCTGCTTTATTATCGAAACAAAGCCCTGCACGTATCATTTTTGTAACAATTTCTGGGCGTAATCCAGTAATCACAGCTTTACACCCCATCATCGAGGTCCCATCGAGAATCTTCATTAATTGATTAATGATCTCAACCTCCACTTCAAGAATACCAGATAAATCAAGGATCAAGATTTGAATCTTCAGGTTACCTATTTCCATCAATACCTTTTCCTCGATTATACGCATACGCGATTCATCAATCGATCCAATTAACGGCAGGACGCAGGTAGAGGGAGTGATGGGGATGATAGGAACAGATAGATTTTCTACCAAGTTTTGCTGAGCTAGAATAAATTTGTCTTTATAATCAGAATAACTGATAAAAAAAGATTTAAGGAAAATATCAACCTTTTCATTCACTTTTTTCTCTAAATCGAAAAAGACTTTCGAGTCGTTAAACACATCTTTTAATTTTTCAAATTCATAAAGAAAATTCCACAGCGTTCTTCGGATAGCTTGGATCCATTCCAGTTTGAACGAGAGAGTTAAGGAATAAGTTGCCCAGACTACTCCTTCTTTTTCGGCAAAGGCAATCATATCATCCTCATTCTGCTCCACGATATAACGGATCAGCTTATGTGCATTATTCAAAAGGTCGACATTTCCAATCAACAAGATTTCTTCAATTTTCTCTCTGACATTGACTGCTTCCGACAAAAGCTGTTCCTCAATCTCACTTTTGTTTTGCACAAGAAATTCCATTATTTTATCTTCCTCATTTAAAGGAAAACTCACTATTCTCCACTCCCTTTTTGGCACATTTCCCCTGTGATTTTTGTTATTAATACATTCTCTATTGGCGAAGTTTTTTCCTTCTTAATTAGAAAGTTCCCCTTAAAGCTAAAAAAGGTTCCGAATCTAATCGGAACCTCTCATTAACGAGTCATAATAATTTTTTATTAACTTGGTAGTGTCAGCTTATTTCCAATAAGCTAGTGTACGGGTTTTCATAGATTCACGGAATTGTTTTGTTGATTCTGGCAGTACTTTATTAGTTGCATAATCTATGATGACTCCGTGTTGACGAATGACATCCAGGTTATCCAGTTCACCATTCGCGAATTTCTCTTCAACAATCTGAACGTTCTCTTCAAGCCATTGTTTACGATTATTTCTTATATATGATCTAGCTTGATCCGTTGCTTCATAATCTATTTCAAACAAATCCAGATCTTTATCGATTTCATTAATAACCACACCGTAATCTTTTTTGGCCCTCTCGATTGATACATACTCATCAATAACATCTTCCAAAACATCTTCAGGACTTCTTTCAAGCGGATCCCCTAAACCACCGCCCCCTGCTGATGGGCGTACAAAGGAATCCCCTTGTTGCACTTTTACATTTGAAAAAATCGCCCCTAAATATTGTTCGTCTTCCTTACCCGGATTCAGCCATGCTCCATGTGGAGAAGAAGGCAGCCCTCCAAAAATACCCCATGTTATCGAGCGAGAACGGTCACAACAATAGGACATAACCGTGTTTT
This sequence comes from Peribacillus sp. NPDC096540, assembly GCF_050278525.1. Lineage (NCBI taxonomy): Bacteria > Bacillati > Bacillota > Bacilli > Caryophanales > Bacillaceae > Peribacillus > Peribacillus sp. NPDC096540. The sequence goes on from NZ_JBNNTG010000042.1 coordinate 5,839, forward strand.
TGACATTTGTGAGTGTTCCGCCTTTTTCTACACCGCACCCGCCGCGGTATTTCCCAGGACCAGCTGAATCTGTAATAATTTCATGTTTCATCGTAACAACAGGTGACAATCTTTCTTGACCTTCACAAGGCTGAACACTAAGTCCCAAACCGAATGTTGGTGAAGTGGCATTCACACCGTCTCGATCGGAACGGCCTCCATGCCCTCCAGCCATCCAGTCATACCACATAAAGTATTTATCTTGTTCCTGACGTTGATCCCACCCGCCGATCAGTAAATACTCGAGGTTAAACGAGCAAGCAATGGCTCTCTCTGGCATAATGTTAGACCAAAGTTCAAAACAAGCACTCATGATTTTTTCATATGCCCCTGAACAAAATCCTGTTACAGCCACCGGTGCAGGAGCATTGACGACTGAGTTTTCAGGCAGTTCAACCTTTACCACTCTATAAAAACCAGAATTCAACGGAATCTCAGGGAAAAATGTCTTGGTACCTGAATACGTAGCCGATAAAGAAGCCCCGAAACCTGCATTTAAAAAACAGCCAATATAAGAGTGGGAACCAGAAAGATCATAAAGAATTTCATCATCTGTTATGGTCATCTTGACCTTAATCGGAATTAATCCGTCACCTACTTCAGGATCCATATCAATATAATCAACGGTCTCCCATGTACCGTTTGGCAAAGCCGCAACCTTGGCTCTTGCTAAACGTTCTACATAATTCTGCACTTCTGCAAAGGCAGACAGAGTTGTATCGATTCCATACTTTTCGATGATGGCAAACAACTGGCGCTCGCCTACTTTCGCAGCTTCCACTTGAGCTCGGAGGTCACCTACCCGTTCTTCTGGTACACGCATGTTCGAAACGAGAACATTAACCACATCTTTTAAAAACGTTCCTTTACTATATATCCTAAGAGGTGGAATTCTTACACCCTCACCGAAATGCTCTTTGGCATTAATATCAAAGGATCCAGGTGTTGATCCTCCCATGTCTGCCCAGTGACCATTTGTTTGCATGAACGCAATAAGCTTTTCACCATGAAAGACAGGCAAGAGCACCCGTGTGTCATTGAAATGAGTACCGCCACGATACGGGTCATTGACTAAGAAAACGTCCCCTGGGTGGATATCACCTTCGAAGTCTTCCAGTACCGCTTTCGCTGTAAGATGCAGCGTTCCAACATGAACGGAAATATCCTGTGTTCCTTGCATAACTGTATTTCCTTCTGCATCACAAAGCGCACAGCTGAAGTCTCGGTTATAAATAACAAAGGAGTAGCATGTCCGAAGAATCTGCTCAGCCATCTGATCTACTAGGTTAACGAAGCCATTTTTTATCACTTCAAACGTCACGGGATCTAAACCGGTTCCAACTCCAGATTGGTCAATTAACTGTTTATTCGACAATAGAATCCACCTCTTTTTATTTATTTAGTGAAAGAATTAAGTTCCTATATTTATCAACTTTAGCCGTGAAGTTTGGAGGAATAACAGTCGTTGTATCGAGCTGATCTACTATGGCTGGTCCTTGAATTTCAGAGAATGCAGGAATTAGTTCTCGGTTATACACGTTTGTATTTACATAACCTTCGTCTTCAAAATAAACATCACGCGTTTCTTTCAAAGCATCCTCAAGCGTGCCACCAGGTTCATAGGAAGGAAATTCAGGTTTTGGCACAGTTCCTATAGCCGTAACGAGCAGCCCGTAAATTTCCACCGTTTGGTCTTTATCAGAGAAAGAAAATTCCCGTTCATGTTCTTGATGGAAACGGTTCAGAGTCTCTTCTAATGAAGAGATTGGACAGTCAACTTCTATTGCCAATGAACGCCATTGCCCCATATACCTCATGTCAATATATCGCATCAAGGTAGAAGCTTCTTTAGAAACCCCTTCTTCTTGCAATAATTCCTCGGCCTCTTTTTCCATTCCAATAAACTCTTTCTCTAAATCCTCTAACGACACATCCTTAACATTCTTGACATATGTTTTGGAGATATCATGACGAACATCAACAAGCAGGCATCCCATTGCCGCCGCAACACCTGGATGCGGAGGAATGATTACAGTCGGGATTTCCATTTCCTTTGCTAGGTATGCTCCATGTAAAGGACCAGCCCCACCAAAAGCTACAAGTGCAAAATCACGTGGATCATATCCGCGTCTTACTGAAATTAACCGGAGCGCATCACACATATTGGCATTGGCCACCCGTGTAATGGCATTCGCCGCCTCTTCAATTGTATAATTGAACTTCTTAGCTATTTTATCCACGGCTTCTATCGCTTTTTCTTTATCCAATTCCATTTGTCCGTCTAATAGTTTTGTGCCAAGGCGTCCTAATACTATATTGGCATCTGAATTAGTCGGCTCTACTCCGCCTCTGCTATAGCAAGCAGGTCCAGGAACAGCCCCTGCACTTTGAGGTCCGTTTCGTAAAGAACCACCTTCATCAACCCAGGCTAAGCTTCCGCCGCCTGCCCCTATCGTCAAAATTTCGATACTTGGAAATCCAATCGGATATCCATACTCTATATACCAATCTTTTGTAATCCGTAAATCACCTTCATGCATCAAGGAAATATCGGTACTCGTTCCTCCCATGTCCAGCCCAATTGCATTATTAAACCCGCAAAGTTGAGCAATATGTTTACTAGCGATGGCACCAGCTGCAATACCGGAGCTAGCCAATCTTGCAGCATAACGTGGAACGGTTTGTGACGTCATTACGCCTCCACCAGAATGAAGAACTAAAATATCATCTTTATATCCTCTTTTATTCATTTCTCCTTCAAGCGTTTTGATATAGTTACTTACAGTCGGTCCTAAAACCGCGTTGACAATCGTCGTACTCATGCGCTCATGTTCAAAAATTTCAGGCAGGACTTCACTCGAAATGCATATGTAGACATCCGGCAGTTCCTCTTGAATGATTTGTTTCACTTTTGCTTCGTTGCTTCCATTGACATACGAGTTAATGAAGCAAACAGCGATGGACTCTGTACCGCGTTTCTTTAGTTTCCTGGCGAGTAACCGTACTTCCTCTTCATTGATTTCTGTCAGAACGTTCCCTGAATAGTCGGTGCGTTCTTCCACTTCAAAACGGTCTCTTCTTTGAATATACGGTTTGGCTACATCATCATACGTATCCCATAACTCGAGTTTGGTTCCACGGCGAATTTCTGAAACATCCCGAAACCCTTTAGAGGTGATCAATGCTGTCTTTGGCAATTTTCTTTCAATCAAGGCATTGGTGCCCACCGTCGTACCATGGGAAAACACTTTAATATTTTCACAATCTATTTCCGCTTTTGCAATTCCATCTAATATACCAATCTCAGGATTTAATGGAGTTGACGATGTTTTGGTTATTGAAATTTCCTTCGTGCTTTCATCAAAAACAAAAACATCCGTAAATGTTCCACCTACATCTATTGCGAGTCTAGTTTGCTTCGTACCTATCATATAATTCCCACCCCTGCTACAAGATTTAAAATACTTTATACCGTTTTGAACATTGCTTTCTGCTTATCTCCTCCGGTGGATCTTACACGTTTTAAAGGAATTGCTAAAAAAATCGATATCAATTGGAGGTCAATCAGCAGTTGAATCTTATCGACTTAGGAAGAAACAGTAAAAGAGTGAATGATAAAATAAAAAAACCAGTTATATCAATAAGAAATAATTGATATAACTGGTTTTGATCTAAGGTTTGCTCCGTTGCTAAAACGAAGTCTATTAGATTTGACAGTTATTTTTCATATTCATCTTTTCACCTAAGTCAATTTGAGGCATTGGATACAATGTAGATCAGAAAACTTCGGTAATCTACCTGTATACACTATTGCTATGTACTTTATCTTACTTCAATTCCGAATAAAGTCAAGGATATTTTTAGAATATTGAAATAACTATTCACTGTAGATTTCGGAGGATTTCATACAATGAAGAACAAAATTAAGTAAGCATAACTGTATAGCTATGCTTACTACATTCATTATTTATTAGGAGTTTCTTTTTCATCACCATCATCCATATTAGTGAGATATGCTTCTTGAATTCCATTCATCCCGTTCATAAGCTGTTCTGTTGTATATTCAAGATTTCCGACTTTACTACCATGCTTATTTTTATTATTTTGTTCTACCTTTTTAGAATCAGAATTATCCACGCTTTTCACCTCCAATGTTTAGCATGTCTAAACATGGAAGAAGTATGTATGATGGCAGGTCCTCAATGAAGGGGCCAGTTAGTGCATTAGGTATTAATTTATTAGGAAATAATGTAGAAGCTGCTCAAACAGTGATTTGGACACACCCGAAAAAAACAGAAGATATAGGATATAATTTTACTACAACAAAAACAATTACTAGAGAAGAACTTAATAAAATAAGTAAATACATTGATGATAAAGATACTTCAGCAAATGTTCTAGCTGGAATAGCAACAACAATATTAACTACACCATTAAAGCCTTATCTTTCAATATCATCAGGTATTGGAGTAACTTTATTAACTTCTTATAGAAGTACTAATGGTAAATTAGTAAGTGATAAATTAAAAAAATCAACTGCAAAATCATTTAAAGTAAAAATTGCTTATAAATATAGACAAACTGGATCAAATGATGGTTATTATTTTATTGATACAATAAAAATCTCTTAATTTAATGATTATTTTTATATTTTATTTCAATTGCTATCATATTAATTATAAAACCAGCTCCTAAAACAAAAAATAAAGTGCTAGGCAACTTAAAAATTAAAATTAATATAACGATACATGTTATAAATAGTTCTAGATAAGTATTTTTTTTGCTTTTTTCATAGATGTCCCTCCTGGTTATATATCAACAGTATATCAATTGAAAAATAGAAAAATAGAAAATTAAATTAATAGTTTATGAAAATGTTCATGAATGGACAGGTAGTTGCATAAACAAAAAAAGCGGCCAGAGGGCAGCCAGATCTTCAATGAAAGCAAGTTTTCAACCTAAAAAAGCCGATTAGTGTACGTTAAAGTATCGACTTCCTTAATTTGTTTAGTTAAACTAACTCCACCATTAGCTAAAAAATAAGTTATCCGCAGAATTACGGTAAAATATATTAAGAAGCATTATGTGGCGGACTTTCCAAAAAAATTGTAAATATTAAAATCTGTCATAGGGGCATCGGTTAATCCAACATTTCGTCCAATAGTTATAATTTGCCCTCGATGATAGGTACTGTGATTCATTACATGGAGAATATATTCAAATCTTGGACGGGTTTCATTAAACCATGGAGTTTCTACATGGCAATCTTTTGTTATTGAACTTTCGGTAAGTGAATTCACATATTGGGCCAGTTCTTTGGAATTGTCCATAATCATTTTAAACACTTCTTCGACAGTCTTATTTGATCGATCACTGAAAACACCTAAATCCGGTGTTGACTCCTGCTTTAACACTTCCAACCAAAATTTCTCACCATCAGAAACATGCTTGAGTGTCCATTTGATACTCGGAAAACTCGAAGGTATTTTCTGTTCTATTATTTCAGATGGCTTTGTTTTCAGCCAATCTATCAATTGGGCATTTGCCCAGAGGTTGTAGTTGGCATAGTCTTTCATGAGTGATGTTAAATTCATTTCTTTTGTTTCTCGTTGTTTTTCATCCATGTTTAACTCTCCTTTGTTTTAATATTTTTTCTCCCTTTCTTTCTTACTCGTTACCTTCAATAATATTCTTCCATATCCCCATTTGACACCAATTATTGTAAGTTGAAAGAGTGTTAAACTAAATTCCACGTTAGCACAATAAGAAAAGGGCTGCCGCAGCAACCCCCATTTTAAAATTTAAGCCCTCGTTCATTAAATAAGAGGTCATCTATCTCATCATTTTGAAGAACTGGACATTTGAAAAATATCTTAATATGGTCCTAGTGAACCCCCTGGTATTTTAGACCATATCTAATCTTAGCTCTATGTTTTCTTAACTTGAACTTGGAAGCATTTCAATTACAACATGTATATTTTAGAAATTTGGAACAAATATTATTACAGTTGCAAATCCAAAGGAGGTGGCAAAATGAACGCACAACGAGCAGAAGAAATTGCTTCTTCACCAATTATGGCTAATGTAACCTATAATGGGGAAAGTATCTACATTGAGCACGTGGATGAACAGAATGGAATAGCTACAATCCATTCCCTTGATGAACCAAATAATAAACAAAGTGTTTCTGTAACCATCTTAGAAGAACAGTAATTTGTCATATTTCCTCGATACAATAAGAAACCTTCACCTTCGGGTGGTGGTTTCATTTTAGATTAAGTTCAGTTGCCATCTTCTTCTTTAACAATCTATCTCCTTATTTAGAGCCTTTTCCAAAAGGGTCCTTGAGTCATAAAATTATTTAACTAATCCCCCTCTTAAATTTTTAACATCAAATTCCAAAAATTCCTGATTTTCAAAGGATCTACAAAGGCTTCATTAGCTGGCTTTAATAAATTTCGAAAGATTGTTAAAAATGCTTAATTTGCTTTCTTTCCATCAAAGAACTATATACTTTATTAACTTAAAAAAAGTCCCTTTATTTATAAATATGTCGTCATCCTCTTGAACTCCGATACCAAGATAAGGCTTTTCGTTCAATTTCCAATATTAACTTTTCTTTTCCTTTGATGTACGAATCCATATCGTAAGGAAATCGATATGACAATTCCTCTTTTAAATCACCATATTTTTCTGCAACGGAAGGATTTTCTCGTAAGTAATTTCTAAAAGCAAGATGACGTTCTATTCCCGGATTGCCTAATTGATAAATATGGAGGTGATGAGTTCGATTATCTCCTCCTTTTTGAAAAAACCTACGTCCAGATAATCCGTTTTCTCCTTTCGGCTCATAACCAATCCCTAACAAATTCTTGTTAAACTCATCTATTAGATGGATTTTTCTTACCACAGCCATGATATCAATAACTGGTTTTGCCTTTAGTCCGATAACAGAAGTACTTCCGAAATGATATATTTCAATTATTTCAGGTCCGAAAATCTTATGTATTACATTAGCCTCTTCCTTATACATCAATGGCCATTGGTTATTATATCTAGTTACTTCAACCTTTCTTATATTTAATCCCTCCCTCATAATTTTCTGATTCTTTCCCCCGACTTAATGATAATATTCATATTCCATGAATCCCCACTTTCAATATGACTTTCCATCTGTGATACATCAATATCAGTATCGATTTTCACCCTTTTACGCTCTTTTCCTCTTAACGTTACCTCATATGGAGAATCGGTATTCATAAGTGAAATCGTTTTTACATCATCTTCGTACTCGTCAAAAAATTCAATAGTGAATTGTGCATCATCCCTGCTGTAGTTTTCAAAAAGAAGTTCACATTCCCCATGCAATGTTGTCTCATTGGTCATTTCAAAACTACAACTACTTATATCACGTTCATAGGAAATGGCGTAAATGCCTGTTGCAAAATATTTTTGAAACGAACTGGCTAAAAAAGGAGGAGTAAACATTGCAACCATAATTGCCAGTACTACAAATCTACCATGATATTTTTCCAATGATTTCACAAGAAAAACTAGGCTCATAATTAAAAATAATAATGATGCAATTCCTATATACTGTAATCCATTTACTGATTCAACAGGTATATTTAAAACCGAAGCAACTGTCTCACCATAAGGACTTTCATGTGGGAAAGGGAAGTTTAATGCCATAGACACAAATAAAAAAATGAGAGCTAAATATATAAATTTTTTATCTTTTATCAATATGAACCACACCTATTCATTTACTATTATTCAGAACCCTTCTTTCAACAGGTTTTATTATCTTGTCACAACACAGCGTGAATTTTCCAACTATCTTGCCACTTAGTTCAATAAAAACCCCTGTATAGAAACAAAGAAAGCATATAAAGAGACAATAATGTTCATATACCCCCAAAATCTTTTTCTATCTTTTTGAAGTTCGGCTAATCCTGTCACCAACATTAATGCTCCTAAGAAAAAAATCATATATGAAGATAGCTCGAAATTTTTAGTGATTAAACCATATCCTGATAAAGTAAGAACTATTATCGAAAAAACGATTCTTAATATTTTTAACAAGGTACCCCACCGACCTTCCATATTAACCCGTTATACTAGAATAAAAAAGCTATCTTATGTATTAACAAAAGGCCTAATCTACTTCAATAACTAATTAGAAAATTTTACTGAACTAATCCCCAATAAAATTCCTCCACCGATACCTAGCACCATGCCAAAAAGTGTCCATAGAAACCCTCTAATAGATACTTACGGATATAATTGGATAAAGTTCCAAATATATTAATTTCTTATTGACCTTTTATCTGAATAAAGGACAGTTATTCAACTAATTCTGCCCCGTTTGTTTCATAGAAAAAGGCTTTACTCTTTATTGAAATAAAACACACATTATAAAATAAGACCGCTAATAAATTTTAAGGTGTAAATACATTCTAGTTATGTTAGGATAAAGCGGATGGTTAATTTTAACAATTTTAACATCCATAAAATGAGAACATAAAGGAAGTGAAAAATTATGAGAAAAAAAAGAAAGGGAATTATTTTTATGACTTTGCTGTCAGCAGTCCTTTTTTGTGTTTTATTGATCACAATCTCACTATCCCCACTTGCAGATATAGGAGCGAATGCTAATCAATTCGGGTCTTCAGGAATGTGGATATCAATAGGAATGGTACTTGTTTTTTATCTATTCCCCTTAATAATATATTTGATAGGTATAGATTTAATACGATTCGTTTTAGCCTTGTTTTGTTGCTTCGGGCTAATGATAAATTCCTCAATAATTGTAACAGTTTTAGTAATAGCAAAATTTATAGACATTAGCTATATATATATTGCTATTATCACAGGTCTTTGTCTTGTTGCAATAATTGTAAATATTTTATGGTTCTTCATAGCTTTTCGTTCACCTTCTGCTATGGATAATCCAAATCAAACCGTATTACCTTAAAATTGATCAAAGTGTACAATAAATGCTCTTCTTAATGGAGAGCTTTTTATATACTCATATTCCTCCTAAACTCCCCTGCTTCGCTAGTTCTGCATAAGAAAAGGCGACCCCTTTTATTAAAGAAGCGCCAATTATCAGTTTCAGTATTATAGAAACCTTCTGTCACAATCCTGCCCTATCAGCTCAACAAGAAAAAATTACCTCAAAAATTGAAATGATAAAAGAATGTATATAACCGCAAATCCGTAATTTAATAGATAGATCCGCTTATCTTCTTTTTGAGAATAACTTTCAACCCCATCTATTACTGAATTAACCCCTAATAAGGTAAAGAACATAACAAAATAGAAATCAAAATCGTTGATAAAGCCCATTACTAACATGAACAATATTGCTAGGGTCATTAAGATTTTTATTATAATAAATGATTTTGTACTTTTCTTTGCCCTTTTTTCAAAAAATAACCCCAATCCAAAACACCCCCCTCATTCCTTACATTCCTTTTTCTTAATAAGAAAAACCGAAATCAAAGACCGATTTCGGTTCATACCTTAGTTAGAAATATCTTTCTTTTGAAAGAAGAAAAAGGTTAATGCTAAAAAGATAAGATAATAAATTGCTAGTATACTTATAGAAAATCCAAGAGTTGCTCCCTCAAACATTGAGAACGATTCAGAAATGTAACCTCTTAAATCGAGATGAGGGAATAAGACGAACTTTAACCACTCGTTTTTTTCAATAAGTGACTGTATTACTAAATTTAAGGTAGAAGAAGCAAATAAAATAGATATTGAAATTCCTACTGCAAGTGCTTGGCTTTTAAATAATGTGCTTAACATAAAAGCAATGGTTGTGATAACTAAAAATCCTGGTATCCAATAAACGATCATATCAACAAAATAATCCCCAACTATTACGGGACTAAAACCAAAAGATGAAGGATCTAGAATTTTATCTGTATACGAACCATTTCCAAAGAATAAAATTCCTACTATATAACTGAATATAAATAGACTCACAAGTAATAACGCTGCAAATAATAGTGATGTTATATATTTAGAAAGGAGAATTTTCCAACGTTTATAAGGTCTAATTAACAATTGCTTAATGGTGCCATCTGAAAATTCAGATGAAACTAAGGAGCTGCAAACAATTACAACAAATAGTGTAACAAATGATGTTAATGAGGTAGTCCAGTTTGCCATATACGTCCAGTTCGAACGCAAGTTAGGGTTTATATTAGCGTCTAAAAGTTGTTTATTTAAATCGATTTCTTCCATTATCATGGACTTTTCATCTTCACTAATTTTAGAACTTTTTAATTCGTTCTGCTGTTCTTGTATTTCTGCTTGTAACTCTTGCTTCCAATCTTTACTTGATTCGACTGGATTTAGTTTATAATCAATCAACGCTGTTCCTACAGCTGCCAATAAAAGAAAAACGATAAACAAATATGTAGATCCTTTTGAAAAGATTTTCATCCATTCATTTCTTATCAAGGACATCATACAGACTCCCTCATTTCCTGCTCAGTTATTTCAAAGAATTTATCTTCTAGTGATTTTCTAGTAATGCCTATTTCATAAACATCTAATTGATTACCATTAAAACTTCTGTTTATACTAGCCGTTTGTTCACGTGTGGCTGTTACAGAAATTGAATTCGCCTCATGTTTAAGAATAGGTATGTTACCAAACTGTTCTTGAAGGATTTTTTTAGCTAGCTCTCCATCACTGACAGTAAAAAGAACTTCATTAATTTTTTCAGTTTTTTCATCTACAATATGTTCTTTCGTATGTATGAGTTTTCCCTTTTCAATAACGGCAAAGCTATCACACATTAATTGCATTTCTGATAACAAATGCGATGAAATTAAAATACCCACGCCTTCATTTGCCAGTACCTTCAAATAATCACGAAACTCGCGAATCCCTTGTGGATCTAAACCATTAGTTGGTTCATCAAAAATCAGCAAAGACGGTTTATGCAAAATTGCCTGTGCTACACCAAGGCGCTGACGCATTCCTAATGAATATGTTTTAACCTTTTTATCTATGGCATGATCTAATTTAACAAGCTTTATTACTTCTTCAATTCGCTCATTGGATATTTTATTAGGTGACATACGAGCATAGTGAAGGATATTTTTTCTGCCTGTCATGTATTTATAGAATTCTGGATTTTCAACAATGGCACCTAATTGATTCATGGCACCTTCAAAATCTTTATCGAGGTCACGTCCATTAATCATGACTGTACCGCCCGTACGATTAATAAGACCCGTAATCATACGAATAATAGTGGTTTTACCAGCTCCATTTGGACCAAGCAAACCAAATATTTCCTTACTTTTTATTTCAAAGCTAACATTGTCTACAATGGTGGCTTTTCCAATTTTTTTAGTTAAGGATTGGACCTTAAGAACAGTTTCAGACATATAATACCTTCCTTTTTGTATATTTACCAAAGTCACACAAATGTAATATTACCATATTATGCATATTATTACTATGTTGATATTTTTCCATATTGTGATATAACGCAATCTCCAAGGTGGGAACCAACTCAGAAAAAATAAATCTAGTGAAGATAATTTATTATAGAAGTATTATCTTATTCAAATGTTTCCATTTATTTTCCTTATAGGTACATGGGATATATTCAATGACTACTGACCAAGGTATATCAAAAAAAAGCTTCCACCATCTCGAAACTTTTATATTTAAAGATTTCCCGCATATTCATATCTAGAATTTAGATCCAAGCTTCAAAATATATTCTTCAACCTCTTCGCCTCGTGCATTGGAATATCCTTTGTCCTCATCGATAATTGCGAACCCGCATTTTTTCAATACTCGAATAGATGCAAGGTTATCCTTAGCCGCTCGGGCATAAAGAGGACGAACATTTATTTCATGCAGGAATTTACTCAGTGCATCCGTGGCAATCCCCTTGCCCCAATATTGCTTTCCAATCCAGTAACGGACTTCTGGATTGCCAAACTGTTCAAAGTTTAGAATGTTGCCCACCACATACCCGTTGTAAAATATCGTCTTTTTCAAGATATTCTCGTTCGCTAATATATTCGTCCAGTGTTTCAAAAAAGCCGCTTTGTCAGCAGGATCTTTAGATGTGAAAGCAGCTATATTGTTTGCAGTAGAATCTAATTGATGTTCGAAAAAGACGGATAGGTCACTCTCTCTGACATCTTGCAGTTGGACTTCGTCATTTTTATGGAATCCCATAAAATTCACGCTCACTCCCTGACTGGTTTAGTGTCTATATTTTACAATACCCCATAGTTCAAGAACTATTTCTTTTCGATAGTTGTTCATTTAATAAGGTTTGCACTTCATCTACTACACCTATTTCAGTAAAGAGTATACGTTCGTATCAAATGGAACATCATTTTGATACATATAATTCTTTAAAACCCCTTCCTTTTCAAAGCCTAATTTTATTAATAACTCATTAGATGCTTTGTTTTCTACAAACACAATAGCTCCAATACGCTTAAGATCTAATTCTTTAAAACCATATGATATGACTTCTAGAACAGCCTCAGTGGCAAGCCCTTTTCCCCAATTCTCTGGAAAAAGCGCATAACCTATTTCAGCCCTCTTATGTTCAGAAGACCAATCGTGAAATCCAATTGTTCCGATAATGCCTTCCTTTTCTTTACTTTCAATCCCCCATTTAATGCCGCGTTTTTCATTGTAGTTATTAGCAAAATTCACAACAATATTTTTCACCTGCTCTAAACTGGTTAACGGTTTTTGTCCATAATAACGTAATACATCTGGATTCGAAAAACAGTTTAATATATCCTGGGCATCATCTACAGTAAGTTCTCTCAAGATAAGCCGTTCTGTTTCTAATTTAGGAAACATTCTCCCACCCCTTTTTTATAGTCTTTCACGTTAATCAAACATAGGTAGATCTAATTTTTCAACTGATTATTTACTATCTTTTCTAAAAGGGCCTTAATTTCTTCATTCTGTTTTGTATGTTATGTAAGTCCTTTGCTATTAAAGGTAGGTAGTAAAGGATAAAAACAGTAATTGCTATAAAAAAGATTACTGATGAAAATTGCATGATTTCACTCCACATCGTCATATACACCGAGAAAATAACATTAATACGATCAAACTGCCTCGTTGAATAAAAAAGAACTGTCATATAGACAGCCCTGATCCACTAGGACTAGCAGTTAGACAAGTTTGTCGTTATCTTTTTTTCCTAATATAAATGTGAAGTAAGTTAGTATAAGTGTTAGTATTCCAGTGCCAAATAGGACACTTCCAATTATTATAAAATTATTTTTATGAGTCTCAACCACCATATTGTATTGGTCAGTATCATAGATTCCATCTTCCTGATTATCAAGCCAAGAATCCCCTAGTGAAATGCCAAAATTAATACTTGAAAACATCAGTACTAGCCCTGTTATTGCTAGTAAAGATGAAATAATCAATAAGTTATTACTATGTTTAGTTAACATGTAGATTTCCCCATCTCTAAAACTATTTCCATAATAAATAAATGTTACCATATTTTTCTTCATAATTGGGAGTTAATACAATCAAAGGGTTTGTTTTACTATGAAATGATGGATTCCACCATTAATACTTATAGGTTGTAGCGCCAAGGATAGAGGCGCGGATAAAATCAAGGTTTTGGAAACGTTTGAGTTCCTTCGGCGTACCTGTCACGACAGCTCCATTTAATCAACCTCAATCACCTTATTTTCAGCCAAACCGGAAATTGATGACCTTCCGCATGGATGGGCCACTGGTAAAATCGATTTCATCCACTTTTTTTGATTCATTGATTATATGGAGAGCTAGTATTGAAAGGGAGGAGTTCAGTATTATCTTCCTAATAGGTTGTGTAAATGAAGAAAAAACTTTCTTTTAAGTACGAATGTCTAAAAACTTGCGTAAATGCCACCTCTTCTGCTTCTTCAAAAATGACAAACGCTATTAAAACTGAGGATATTGTCATCATATATCCTCCCCATTCTGTTCTCTGTTTGTTACATCTATTAACAATTCTTTAGTGCCTTCGAGGTGTTTTTCCTTAACTGCGCCTGAAAAAGTGATAGTTTAGCGAATTGTTTAAGGCAAGAAACAACGAGGAGGACAAACATGAAAAAAATATTATTTACGATCATAACGGCTTCTGTATTCATTATTGGAATTTGTATGCCAACTAGAGGAGAAGCTGCCGTTGGAGATCGCACACTTTCGTATGAAACGAGTCATAGTGATGTAAAGGAGCTACAAGAATTATTAATGACAAAAGGGGTCTTCCCCTATCATGAAGCAACAGGCTACTTCGGTTCGATTACAAAAGAGTCTGTAAAGGAGTTTCAGGAAAAATCAAGACTAAAAGTTGATGGAATAGCAGGTTCACAAACGAACCAGAAAATAAAAGTTCTGCGCAGTGGGGATATTGGTAAGCCTGTAGCTGAACTACAAAGGCTATTGAAGGTATGGGGTGTTTACACTTCGACGGTCGATGGAATATATGGCAATGGTACAAAGCAGGCCGTTTCAAATTTTCAAAAGCAAAAGAGTTTATCTGTTGATGGAATTGCCGGGGCAAGGACTTTAGGCAAATTAGAGGAGAAAGCCAATTTAGTAAGCAAAAATGTTAAGGAGCTGACCGTTGCAAGCACAGCTTATACGGCAAGCTGTTACGGATGCTCTGGCACCACAAGAATGGGCGTCGATTTAAAAAAGTATGATGACGCAAAAGTGATAGCAGTCGACCCTAATGTGATTCCTTTAGGTTCTAAAGTGGAGGTTGAAGGTTATGGACAAGCCATGGCGGTAGATACGGGCGGAGCGATCAAAGGCAATAGAATTGATGTATTCATCCCAAAAGAAGCGGATGCTTTAACGTGGGGAAGAAAAGAAGTGAAAGTAAGAATCATAGAATGATTGAATACGGCTCCAGCGTTTCAATCTGAATCTGCTAGATACATAGACAGAGAGAGCAAACATAAGGAATTATTAGAAATATCAAATTAAAGAGCATCAAGTGTTGATGCTCTTTAATTTCTTATACTAAATATTATCTTGTTACATGCAAAACATTTAATTATCTTCTATCTTATAACATGATTCCATACTATCTTGCTCTGGGAAACTTCAGATTAACCTATTTCTATTCAATTTTATATACTCGTTAATCCTTCAAGAATGTACCTTGCCGATACTCTAGGTAAGCCTGATTAATTTCCTCTTCTGTATTCATGACAAAGGTCCACGGGCAACAACTGGTTCAATCAAAGATTCTCTCGCATATAAAACAATACTCATTGGTTCGATTGCTGTTATATCAACTTCACTTCCCTCTGATTCTTTGTCTTTTAGGATAAAAATCAAAAAACACCTCGTACCCTTGGTTTGAGATTCACGAGAAATCACTACCAAACGGCTAAGGTGTCCTTATATAATCCTACATAATTAAATATTTAGCTCTTTTGACTTTTATGCCATTTCCAAGCACTTCCAATGATTTCTTCTAAACTTATCGCTGCTTTCCATCCTAGATCTTCATATATTCTATTAGCTGAAGCAACGAGTCGAGCAGGGTCTCCAGGACGACGATCTGTATACTCTATTTTCGATTTTATTCCTGTCACCTTTTCACAAGTGTCAATTACTTCTTTAACCGAAAACCCTCTCCCGTTCCCAAGATTATAAATAGCAGTATTCTTCTTCCCAGATAATAAGGCATTAAGGGCTAATATATGAGCCTTAGCTAAATCCGTTACATGAATATAATCACGGATACAAGTACCATCTGGTGTATCATAGTCCGTACCAAACACGGAAATCTTCTCACGTTGGCCTAATAAGTGTTGCAAAATAATAGGAATCAAATGCGTTTCTGGATCATGACTTTCACCAATCTCTCCCGAATCATGTGCTCCAGCTGCATTGAAATATCGTAAAACAACATAATGTAATCCATATGCTTGTGCAAAGTCTTCTAATATATGCTCCACGAACAATTTTGAACGTCCATATGGATTAATAGGATTAGTTGGTTGTTCTTCATCAATTATATCTACATTTGGTATCCCATAAGTGGCTGCCGTAGATGAGAAAATAAAGTTTTTAATATTATACTTGAGCATAGTATTTAATAAAGTAATAGTTGCAGCAACATTATTTTCATAATACTTATAAGGTTCTTGAACAGACTCACCAACTAAGCTATTAGCAGCAAAATGCATAACTGCCTTAATAGGATATTGTGTGAAAATATCATTTAAAACCGCTGTATCTCCTAAATTTCCTTCTATTAATAGAGCCTTCGAATCAACCAAAGAACGAAAACCCGTTGAGAAATTATCTAAAATAACCACTTCTTCATTTTTCACTAATTCTTTTACAAGGTGGCTTCCAATATAACCTGCACCGCCAACGACTAAAATCATTTTCTATTTCTCCTTTCAATCTAGAAAACCTTTAACATTAAAATTAAGGGTCTAAATTCCTCTCTACACCCTTTGAAAAGTGAAAAAATCCAGCAAACAAGACATATGACTTTTGAACAAGCAAATCTAGTATCTTCAGTATATTAAGGATTGGTATAACTGAAAAAGGCGCTTCAAACGATTGAACTATTATTATTTTATCAAGTCCATGGTGAAATAATTATTATGTATCTCGAAATCAATTGTACTTTTTACGTGCCCTTTGGTTATTCATAGAGTGGGGCAGGCTCCTTTCTCATTGAATTGGAGAAAAGAACCTGCCCACTACTTTATAAGCATTTAATAAATGTTTCCATCGCTAAAGAATTATATTGATTGTAATCAAAATTTTCTATTTTGAGATTCTCTTTTCTAATCATAGAGTATAAACCTTTTTCAAGTCCATTAATGCTATTTTCAACAAGCAATCCATATTTACCATTTTCCAAAACAGTTCGATTAGCAATTATATCCGTAGCAATAATTTTCATTCCTAAAGTCATCGCCTCTAACAAAACCATAGGTTGACCTTCATAATGTGAAGAAAGAACAAAACAGTCACATTTTTTCATAAACGAAAAAGGATTTTCAAGTTGTCCCAAAAGATGAACTGAGTTATTCATATCTAGCTCATTGATTAAGTCCTGTAAATCGTCCTTTAAAGGACCCTGTCCTAAGATATACAGCTTACTATTTTTGTGTTCCTTTTGGAATCTTGCAAATGCATGAATCAAATTATCTTGACCTTTTTCTGGAGATAATCTTCCCATGTTGACAAAATTAATATTATCTTTTCTGGGATACGGGATAAATTGATTATCCACCTCCAATCCAAAAACTTCTTTTATTTTTAAAGCATTATTATCTACCCAGCCTAGAGATACACCATCTTTTATTATATGAGAATAAGTACCCTTTAGAGTAACTGCTTCCTTATCTATACTGACTATACTTCCATTAAGACTTTTTAAATTTTTCACCGTCGTCTTAGCACCTTGTAACCCATACGGTTTATTCCAAATATAATCTTTTTTCCCCAAATTAATTTCTGAAGTGCTCTGTACTTCTCTCTCTTTTAACTTTATCGGTGTATCTATAATTTTAAATGCTCTGTTATCCAGCCACCCAATTTTCTCATTATCCATTTCAAAAAGGTAATAAATACCTTTTATAGTTTCATTAACTTTTATTATATTCACAATTTGCCCTTCAAACTCTTTTGCTTTAGTTATTCTTTTAGCCTTAAAATTTGGATAGGCTTTTGTCCAAATTGTATGGTTTTCTGGTTTAGTTATTATTCCATACATCTGCTTACTAATGTTTATTTCTTTCAAAGTTCTATTTTCAATATTATCAATTATATTTTTGTTCCTTTTGTAATTTCTGGATATAATATACTTTCTTTTTAAATGAATTTTCTTCTTGTCTATATTGCTCAAATTTCCATAAATTGAACAATGTTCAAGAATAAATAAAGCTGAATTATCTATCCATCCTATTAACGTATTATTAATTGAAATCCTACTATATATAGAATGTTGTGTTTTTACTTCCTTATCAACTTTCACAATAATGCCTTTATAATCATGACTATTAGAAACTTTGTATGCGCCTTCAACCTTGTATGGTTTAGACCAAATATGGTTTCCTCCTGGCCTTACCAGCTTTGCGATTTTATCAAGCTCTTTTTCGTAAATAATACTATCTGGCAATAACTCAATGGCCTCATCGGTTATCCATCCAATAATTTGATTGTTAAAACTGAATTTGTAAAAAGTATTATGCTCATCGCTGGCTTTTCTCGAAATCACAATTTCAGCATTTTCATATCGTTTTCCTAGACGAAACTGAACAGCACCCAAATTCCCAGGAACGATATTCCAAGCATAGTGATTCTTAATATCCTTTAATATCGCTCTTGCTTTGAAATTTTCTGTAGTCATTGATATTACATCATTATCGATAACTTCAGATTTATTTGACTCAATTTGAAGGATTTTCTCTGGGTTAATAGAATTCATAACAAAATCGAACTTATCAAAGTCTGCATACTCTAACAAATTCTTTCGGTTTAATTCCATTGTTCCCTTAGAAACACTTACAAGTTTATCAAATCGATTATATACGGAAAAAAGTCCCCTTAGATTTATTCGATGAGGTCTCTTTCCATTTATTGTTTTCTCACTTTCTGAATGCAAATCATTATGCATATAGCAAACTTTCTTTTTTGCATCTGCAGATAGAAGGAATTTAGCCCAATAATGACTATAACCACTAAAATCAATAACAAAATCAAATTTTGTTTTACCGAATAAACGTGCATGTTCTCTAACATAAGCATTTTCTGGGTAAAGCTTTTTCCCTAAAAACCCTCTTTCCCCTCTGTTATGAATAAATTTATTCCTATACACTTCAAAAATTTTATAAACAGGTAGTCCAGGTTTAAAAAGAAAACGCACATTCTTATTTACCTTGTCCAAATTTTTCAAGACTTCATTAGAGTGAGGCGTAGCAGTAAAACAGCTGACATCATATTTGTCATAATCAATGTTATTCATTAAGTTAAGAAAAGAAGATGTAATTCCGTTATTTCTCAACCCGCCAGGATATATTAATATTTTTTCCTTTGAGGAATCTAGACCAGTAATTGTGTTGAGTTCTTTCGTAGACTTATTGAATATACTAAGGACAATTCTCTCTGTTACTTTCCCATCTTCATAGTTCGTGAATTTTTGCTGCATCATTTTATATTTTTCACAATAACTCATTTTCACGTTTTTAATATCCTTAATTGCATTAACTAATTCTCTCGAGTTAAAAAGCATCGGGCCTGGAAGTTCATCATTTTTAAGGTATTGCCCTCTTTGTTCTGTATAAACATCTGTATCCCAAGTGTAAAATAGAATTGGCTTATTTGTAACAAGGAAATCAAAGAAAATACTAGAGTAATCAGTAATAAGCAAATCAACTGTAGCAAGCAATTCATTTGTATCTACATAATCAGGAATCAATCTATCCTTGATTTCTGTATGCTTATTAGCTTCTTTATATAAATAAGGGTGTACCTTAATCAATATATTATATTGTTCTCCAATTTGATTTTCTAAAAAATTTATATCTGCAATGATCTGAAGAACATCGTTATCCACTTTGGCAAGATTTGTTCCCTTCCAAGTTGGAGCGTATAAAATATTCTCCTTACTACCATTGATTCCCAAACCTAAAGTTCTTAAATAATCATTAAACTCTTCAGGATTTGTATTCAGAGTTAAGTCAATTCTTGGATATCCTTCTTCGATAATTTTTCCTTTATACAATCCGTTTAATTTATAGCTTTCAGTAAAAATTTTGGTAGTATGAGCATTAGGACTCAAAATGTATTCTGTGCTTAAAAAGTTCCTTACAACGTTTTGAGAGAGTGATGGATTACCTGGTATATCAAACCCCATATTTTTAAGTGGTGTACCATGCCAAGTATTAATATAAATTTGATCATTTTTCGGTATAAAAAAAGACTGGAATGTTGAATTATTAATTAGATACTCACTTGTCGCTAAATACTTTAAATAATCCTTTGAATTACGTTGCACAAATTTTACATTAGGCATATCCTTATACTTCGATATTACACCTGAAAGCGCACTAAAATCTTGAATAGACCATATATGCACAAAATCTTTAAAGTCTTGATTTCCTACCATATATTTAAACATCGCGTATGGACTGTCAGTGATACTATTTCCATCGCGGCTCTCATAAAATATAGTGTTTTTTTTCACTATTAATTTATCATAAAACTTTGCATAATTATTTACACGCTGATGGTTTTCCCTTGATAAGTAATTAGCAATTGGTTCTTTAAGGAAATCGATTTTTCTTTTTAATACCTTCTTATTCACTAAGTGGGCATCCCCTTTTTTGATTGAATTTTCACCTGATTCAAAAATCATAATTACCTTTCCAAGGATAAAATCATCAACTATAAATTATCAATAGTTGATGATTTTATAAAACTACTTTTATAGACTTTTACTTTGATTACTACGCTATAAGGGAAAATATTAAAATATTCAGAAGCGAATAAAACAGATCCATAAAAACAACTTTAAATTTTCCCCCTACTTACTTCTTGTATCAATTATTAACTACTAACAGACCTTCTTTAATCTTTGTTGTAGATATTCCCTCTGTCTTGGTATGTATATTACTTCACAATAATCTATTTGGGAATCGAACTTCCCTTTCCAAACATCCCCATAACAAGAATATTAACTTTATTATCTAATACATCTTGAATCTTTTGTTTTCATAGCCAAGATAAGATTTTTTATCTTTTAATTTATTACACTATTAAACAATCGTAAAAATCTACGGCACGCCTGATTGATATTAAAACTTTTTCCACTTAGATTCATCATTTTCAATAAAAACGCAACAAGTAACAAAGCGAGTGATAAACGACCCTTTTCCTGTTTTTATACATCCTGTCCTTTAGCGAATGTAAAATTAAAGAACTACTTAACTGCCTTATGCCTTTCGAGTATGCTTTCCAATTCTCTCAAAATGTCGTCTCTTAATTCAGGATGTTGTAAGGCAAATTCAATTGTAGTTTTTACAAAGCCATCTACAACTCCGACATCATGTCTTTTACCTTCAAAATCATAGGCAAATACTGTTTGGATTTCATTAAGTTTTTGAATGGCATCAGTTAACTGAATTTCACCACCAGCACCAGTTTCATGTTTTGCTAAAAAGTCAAATATTTCTGGGGTTAGTATATATCTCCCCATAATGGCTAAATTAGATGGAGCTGTTCCTTGTTTTGGTTTTTCAACAAAGTTATTAACTTCGTACCGTCTACCATCTTGAGTTAGCGGGTCAATGATACCATACCGATGCGTTTCGCTTTCATTAACGGATTGTACTCCAATGATAGACGAACCTGTTGCATCGTATTCATTTATTAATTGACGCAATGAAGGGACCTCGCTTTGAACGATATCATCACCTAAAAGTACGGCAAATGGTTCATCTCCAATAAAATTACGAGCACACCAGATAGCATGTCCAAGGCCTCTCGGCTCTTTCTGCCTAATGTAATGGATATTGGCTAAATTAGATGGATATTGTACTTTCTCCAATAAATCAAATTTTCCATGTTCCCTCAAATTATTCTCTAGCTCATAGGCATTATCAAAGTGGTCTTCTATCGCACGCTTATTCTTTCCTGTGACAATAATAATATCTTCAATTCCGGATTTTACAGCTTCTTCTATAATATATTGAATAGTTGGTTTATCCACTATCGGAAGCATTTCTTTTGGCATTGCCTTTGTAGCAGGTAAAAACCTTGTTCCCAATCCCGCTGCAGGTATAATTGCCTTTTGTACTTTTTTCATTAATTTGTAGCTCCTTTATCTTTTAGAAAATGTAAAACAAAAAAAACTTTCAACAATTACAAATTGTTGAAATTTTATTAATCAACCCTCTTATAATTAAAAGAAAATCACATTGGTAGTTAACTGAATATTTCCAACATTGATAATGAATTGAAAAAAACCTAAGAATTTCTTAATCACATTATTGATAGTAACATAGACTCATTTTTTGTAAATGTTTTAGCCTAAATAAAATTTGTAATTACTGATATTTTGAGGTAATTTCAAAAAAAAAAAAATAAAAATACAGAATTTGCGTTACTGCTATCCCATTCAGAACCTAACTTCTTAATCTTATTATGAATGGTTCTATCCCTTACATGATAACGTGTTGTTGTCTCTTTAATAGTCATTTTTTTGTTTGCAATTTTTTTTGATGATGTCTTTTACTAGTATTTCTCCCCATAGCTTCTTAGTATAAATACAGTGGAAGTGAACCTAATATATACGAAATTGATTTCAATTCATCGAATAGGTAATACTAGTAAATTCGTAGCAAAGAACGTGGTTCTAGTGGGTAAAAAGGAAGTATCATCCATAGTTATATTGACATGATTGTTAACCCAAAACTAAGAGGTGTATCGAGGATTTTCCTTTGATGAGGATATTATTGAAAGTAGACAAAAATAAAAAGTTAGAATTAGTATATAAAATGGGAAGAATATTTATGTTAGTCAGGTACGTTCGCCCTTTTTATTTGAATGGCTATACCTGACTTATTAGGCAATATTCCGAAATGCTCTCATTCTCTATTCTAGATAATCAAAGAGTTAAGTGTCCTTCGAATATTGTTACTGCATTTCCAGAAAGTTTAACTGTATCTTCTACTACTTCAACCTTTAATACGCCCCCTCTTTCTGACGCTTGATAGGCTTGAAATATACTTTTGTTCAGCTTACTTTTCCAATATGGTCCTAAACAACAATGTGCGGATCCTGTTACATAATCTTCGTTAAGGCCTTGGGCTGGGGAAAAGAAACGGGAAACAAAATCATATTCACTGAGGCTCGATTGGCTCGTTACAATGATGCCGCGAATCGGTAACTGAGCAATTAAATCTATATCGGGTTTTAAGTTTCTTACGATTTCTTCTGATTGAACTTCTATTAGGTAATCCCATTTGTTTTGACCAACATAAGTAGGAGCAACGCCTAGTGCCTTAAGTAGTAAGTCAGGAGCAATAGTCTCCTTCTCCATTAATGACGGAAATTCCAACTGTATCATTCCATCTACCAATTTTGAAGTAAGAACTCCACTTTTCGTTTGATAGACAATTGATTTATTCTTTTGTACGTATCCTTTTTCCCATAAAAAGAAAGAACTTGCTAGTGTTCCGTGACCACAAATGGGTATTTCAATAGATGGAGTAAACCATCGTAAATTACATTCATTTTTATAAAGATTAATAATAAACGCAGTAACAGGTAAATTAGTCTCTTTAGCTACCTTTTGCATCCACTCTTTGTTCTTTTCCTCACTAAGAAAACAAACAGCAGCTGGGTTCCCTCTAAACGGTTGGTCTGTAAAGGTATTGATAATAGTTAATTCCATCAAGTAAGCCTCCGGTAAAAGTATTGTTAGCTACATATTTCTACTCAAAAGATCACAATCCCTTTATAAACCTAACTTGAAATTTTGGTTAGTTGTACAAGGATACTTGAACACCTTCTCCAACTTCGTTACCCCATTACTACTTTCATTTTTTCACAAAAAATCCTTCTACCAGTGGTATCGGCATAAACTGCTCGTTATTGACCAACTTCATGAAAATAGTGGAAATACATATTTTGCAATTAAGCTTCAAAAAGGTAAAAACAAAAAAATAACATTTTTTTCAAACCGTTTTGGGATTTGTCTCGTTACCTATAGTACAAAGGATTTTTACTGAAAGGAGAGAAGAAAGTCGTGAAGAAAATTTTTTTTGTTGTTGGATTGATATCAATAATGTTTGTCGTGTTAGGATTTTCAACCGGAATGGATTCTAAACGGGGTTATGCTGTCAACGATGTTGTAAAAGTATACGGCCCAGGTGGACCTCTTGGGCCAATCAAGGAATTAGCGGATCAGTTTACTAACGAAACGGGAATAAAAGTTGAAGTAACTGCAGGACCCGAAGCAAAATGGATTGATCAAGCCAAACAGGATGCCGACATTATTTACGGAGGGTCCGAGTATATGCTGACTGATTTTACGCTTAATCATCCGGGTATCATTAATGAAAAAACCCGTACAGAATTGTATTCGCGCGCAGCCGGAATTTTAGTTAGAAAAGGTAACCCCAAGAATATACAGTCTTTGGAGGATTTAACGAAGAGGGGCGTAAAGATTGTAGATGTTAATGGAGCTGGACAACTGGGACTATGGGAGGATTTAGCAGGAAGAAAAGGACTTATTCCTGGAATTAGTAGCAATATTGCTATTTCAGTAAAATCCAGCGCAGAAGCAATTGATTTATGGAAGGCAAATTCTAAATACGACGCCTGGATTACATATGAATCCTGGCATTACCGTCTTTCAGACGTGACAGAACTGGTTCAGCTTCCTGAAGAAGATAAGCTCTATAGAGGGACTCCCGTAAGTATAACAAGCAAGACCAACAATAAGAAAGAAGCAAAACAATTTATTAATTATTTAAAATCTGATGCATCCCATCAAGTGTTTCAAAAGTGGGGATGGAAATAAATAAATGAGGAGTGGGATTATATGAAAAGATGGATATTTATTTTAATGATTTTTACAATGATGTTGGTTTTAGGAGCATGTGGAAATGAAGCTAAAGATTCTATCAAGAAGGATCAAGTGGTGAATAGCACAGCTGGTGATACCGCCGCGAGCCTGAAATTATTGGAAAGCGGAACAACGAGCGAGTACCTGGCTGATACCAAAGGAATGACACTGTACTTTTTCAAAAAGGATGAATCCGGAAAAAGCAATTGTGCTGGTGAATGTTTAGAAAATTGGCCGCCGTTCATGGAAAAGGATTTCAATGTGCCAAAGGGCTTTGACAAAAAAGATTTTGGAACAATTAAAAGGGAAGACACTGGGGCAGAGCAGGTAACTTACAAAGGATTTCCGCTCTACTATTTTGTAAATGATAAGCAAGAGGGCGATGTCAATGGTGAAGGTGTGAAAGATGTTTGGTATATTGTAAATAAGGAAACAGTTTTTCCAAAATAAGAAAATAGAGGGAACGATCAAATGAAAGTGATCGTTCCTGTTGTTCGTTTTCCAAATTTATTTGGTGAGGAGTTGCAGGTACGATTGGAAGAAAAACTTGATAAAGAATTAATGGCATTAGTAAAGAATAAGCATCGTCCTGCTCTGGAAGAACTTTATGACCGGTATATTAAATTAATCTATGGCTTTATTTTTAAATTCACAAATGGAAATGAAGAAAAAACAAAAGAGATTGTTCAGTTGGTTTTTCTAAAGCTTTGGACGACAAAAAGCAGTTATAACCCCGAAAAGGGAAACTTTGTGAATTGGCTTTTGACTGTTACACGGAATGTATGCGTGGATTATGTTCGTAAAGACAGTGTTCATATTCGGAATAACAAACAAATGGATTTGAGCAAGCCAATAGAGATAGAAGATCCGAATAATGATATAGAAAATGGACTTATTAACAGTGAAATAGCCAAAGCAAAAAATAAGTTGAGCAAGCCGCAAAAAAGACTAATTGATTTACTATATTGGAAAGGCTATTCATTAACGGAAATTGCCAAAATCGAAAATGAACCGATTGGAACCATCAAGAGCAGACTTCATCAATCCCTCAAGCAGTTGAAAAAGTATTTGGAAGTAGGTGATTTGTAAATGAGTATAGAATGCTATAACCTGCTTTCATTTTTATCAGATGAACTGGAAGAAAAAGAAAAGAAGGCATTCGCGGAACACTTAATCCACTGCCCCGAATGCACCAGGGAGTATGATCAAATGACAGAAGCCTGGAATTCATTGAAGTGGGATTTCGAACAATTTGCCCCCCCTGCTTCCCTAAAATCAGAAGTTATGAATTTTGTTTTTGAAAGTAATCCTGAAATTCCTGTGCGAAAGGTAAAGAAATGGAGCAGTTTTTTCCGTAAACAGTTTACTCCTATAACTTCAGGCCTCTTGCTGGCCGCTCTAGTTTTGGTGATCGTTCTGTTAAATTCCAATGTGCAACTTAAAAAAGAACTCTCAGCTATCAATCTGCCTGTAGAGGTTGAAACGACACTTTCTTTACAGCCTGCTGATAAGACGGCTGTGAATATGAATACTGACGGAGTTGCATATATTTTGCAGCAAGGTGAAGAAAGAAGATTAGTCGTACAGATTCAGAATTTGCCTACTCTCAAAGAGTCCGAGGTTTATCAAGTATGGCTGCTGAATAAGGGCGAACGGGCTAATGCAGGAACTTTCAAGCCTGATGAAGCTGGCACAGGATTGTTGACATACAAACTTATATTGAATGATCAATTCAATCAAATCGGCATCACAAAAGAACCAGACCCAAATGGTACACAGCCGAGAGGTAAAAAGATAGTTGGATCTTCATGAAAATGAGAGACTTGCCTACATAGGCGAGTCTCTCATTTTGTAGACAAAAGGGGTACTATCTAAATTTTATAACAAAGTTGATTGGAGCGGAAGGTGCGAGACTCCTGCGGGAAAAGCGCGTCTAGGGGAGACCCCGCAGGCGCAAGCCGAGGAGGCTCCCGGACCGCCCGCGGAAAGCGAGTGCCCTACGTTCAAATCAACGTTCAAATTGTACAAGCCATAAAAAACTGTAGACAAACTCGATTTTCATTGTCTACAGTCTAAAGAAAGTACATATCAGATATGTACTTTCTTTTTTATACTATTGAACTAAGCTGACTCAACACCATTCAATATAGAAGAATGCTATTAATATACTAAGTTGTTCCTTTCGTACAAATAAACTGCTGATTAAAGGTCCTTCATCCTTTTTAAAGTATAAAGTAAATACTCCCAGTTATTTACTGCGGAAGGGATACTTAGGTGTTCATCAGGTGTATGTACGGAAAACATATCCGGCCCGATTGAAACAGCATCTAATCCTGGTATCTTATCTATGAATACTCCACACTCGATTCCTGCATGTACAGCGATGATTTCAATCTCATCATTATATTTTTCATTATATGTTTGTTCAAATAATTTCTTGAGTTTTGATTCAGGGTTATATGGCCATTCCGGATAATCCGCATCTATTAATAGTTTGCATCCAAGCATTTCCGCTAACGCTTTTGCCTGAGTAACCATATTGTATTTCATGCTTTTGACCGAACTTCTGATTTCACTTTCGAATTTCATTTCTGTATCCGTTGTTGTAACGACCCCTAAATTGATTGAACTCTCTACCAATCCTTCTATTCCCATATTCATCCCCTGGACGCCATTTGGGATCAACAGTAAGGATGTAATGGCTTTACGCATCGTTTCTTTGGAAAAAACGTTTGTAGAGATGCTTTCGCTTTTTTCGAACCCAATCGATACTTTAGGGTCGGAAGATTGCAGTTCATTTTTAAACGTTTCATCCCATTGCTGGATTTTATCCGTTATCTTCTGAACATCGTCAAAATGGATCAATATACTTGCCTCTGCTTCGCGAGGAATCGCATTCCCTTTTAGACCTCCATTAATTTGCTGTATGAAGCAAGTGAAGTTCGTCGTTAACTCATGTAACAATCTGCCCAAAAGCTTATTGGAATTCCCTCTTTCCTTATTGATTGATATACCAGAGTGACCGCCCTTTAACCCTTTAATCCTGATGGTGTAAGGTACTGTATCATTAGATGCGGGTTCCCATGAGATTGGCAGGATTTGCCTAACGCGTATTCCTCCTGCACTGCTGACTAGCAGCTTTCCATCTTCCTCTGAATCAATATTAATCAAAATTTTACCATCAAAGTGAGAAGAATCAACAGCAAGAGCGCCGTTCATTGTCGTTTCTTCTTCAGTAGTGATAACTACTTCAAGAGAAGGATGCGGAATATCATTTGCATCCAATAATGCTAATGCATAAGCAACAGCAATCCCATTATCCGCTCCTAATGTTGTATCCGTCGCATACAACATGTCCCCTACAATCCTTAATTGAAGAGGATCTTTCTCAAAATCATGAAGAGTTCCCTTATTCTTTTCGCAAACCATATCCATATGCCCCTGGATAATGACGATGGGTGCACTTTCATATCCAATTGTAGCAGGCTTTTTTATTATGACATTTAATGCTTTATCCTGTACTACCTCCAGGTTCCGATCTCTTGCGAAGCGAACCAGAAAGTCACTAATCTCTTTCTCATTACCTGAACCTCTTGGGATATTGGATATCTCCGCAAAGTAATGAAACACGGGATGGCTTGTTAACTCTTCTAAATTGCTATACATAGGATACACCCTCTCATTTAACTTATTTATTTATGCCCAAAGTCAATATCTCCATCAACTTTTTAATCACATGTATCTTTTTCTTCACAAAATCATATTATCCTTTTTCATTTTTCCAGAACGGAATGCAACCACTTTTGTAAACAATGGATACAGGATGTACCCCAGATAAACGCCAATCACATTCAGTATAAGGTCATCCACATCCAAACTTCCTCGTCGAAAAACATACTGACAGATTTCAATGCTCAAGATCGAGAAAAATGGATAAAGAAATTTCCGAAAAGAGGACAACTCTTTCCCCTCCCTGGACATCAAGTACAGCCCAAATGGAATAAACAATCCTACATTGGCGCTAAGGCTATAAAAAGACACAAGCCAGTTAGTTTCATTCGACAAATAAGATAGTATCGTAGAAAAAGGGATTAAATTATACGAATAATCCTGCCCATTTGGTCGAAAGAAAAGCAAAACCAATAATGAAAAACTGTATCCAATCAGACCTGCCTGCCACCAAAACCGAGAAAGCATGACCGTTTCGCCTCGAAACCAAAGAACCAGCATCGAAACAACAACCAAGATACATACCCAAACAACCACGATAACCAAAGGATTCAAATATAAAAGGAGCTGAAGAAAAACAGACAGCCCACACAAAAACAAAGCTTGGGACAACAAAAGAGAAAGAATAATCGATTTTAGTGACATGTATCTATCTCTCCCTTCTATTTCTTTCCAAAAAGAACGCATATCTTTTTATC
This sequence comes from Peribacillus sp. NPDC096540, assembly GCF_050278525.1. Classification (NCBI taxonomy): domain Bacteria; kingdom Bacillati; phylum Bacillota; class Bacilli; order Caryophanales; family Bacillaceae; genus Peribacillus; species Peribacillus sp. NPDC096540. The sequence goes on from NZ_JBNNTG010000042.1 coordinate 34,939, forward strand.
CTAGGACATCTTGAACAAGGCGTCAACAAACTATATGAAAAAGAGACAGAACATAAAATTCTCTCTCTTTTTCAGTTTATATAGAAAACACTTAGTATACTAAGTGTCGCTAATATGAATGTATGATAGTTTACCAATTAAATAAAAGGAAGCAGCTTTACAACAGAAGTTAAAAATGCGGAGATCCTATGATGGCAGTTCTGACATAAAAAACCCTTCTCTTTTTGCAAAATTACTAGGTTGTCTATTTAACTCCTGTCTACTTGACTGGATCACATTAAGGGTAAGTTATTATTTGGTATACTCCAATGTGTCTCCTTTATTAAATTCCTTGTAATGTTTTTCAGTTGGTTGAGATTCAATAGTAATGATATTACCCTCTTTAATTGGACTATCAGTTAATGTGTGGAATTCTACGTCTATTTCATTACCTGTGCCAAATAGCAGATTAAAATTTTTATTTGTATTATTGGTAATTTTATAAGTGAAACTCTCGTAGTCTTTGGTTTTTAATTGATGTTCAATGGATTGTTTGACGTTAAGATCCATTCTGTTGTTCTTTTAGTCACTTTGAGCTATAGCTATATAGTCAAAATATAAAAAGATGATAAGAAAAATAGCCACAATACATAAAACTAACTTTCTCATATTTATACCCTCCGCAAAGTCTCTTACTGTTCCTGTAGAAATTCCGTTCTTTTAATTTTGAGCTTGTACATCCCCACTAAAATCATCTTCCTAATAACGTATATGTGGCTCAAAAAATCTTCCCTCATCCTACTTCTACCATTATTTTCGTTAGGTAATTTTCGTAACCCATTACTGAGACCTCATCTAACATATACTCTTCGTATGAAAACGTTTTGAGGTTCAAGTTTTGACTTTGCATAAAGTTTAATATTTTTTCATATGTTTCGGAAATACTCTTATAACTCCCTTTATGATAGGCAACAATATATAGTCCCTTGGGCTTTACATATGAAGAAGAGCTCGCATGATTGTTCATAACTTTTGTGTACAAATATGAATAGTTATCATGGTCTCTATGAACTATCTTTTCTTTGTTTATCATGGCCCCAATAGGGAAACCCGTATAAAAATTATTTTTATTGCAGTAATCGATAAATTTAGATGTTGATCTTAAGAAATCAGCATCAGAAGAATTCAAGATGGAATCACTAAGGAAAAGTTGTTCTTCCTCCTGAAATTCTAATGTGATTTGAGAATAATCAATACGTATCGCTTTTTCAGTGAGGGATATTTTCGTTTCAATAATCTTCTGTATTCGATAAAGATCTTCAATTTTTTTTTCTAATTCTATGGATTTTTCTTTAAAAAGGTTAATTAACTCTATAGGTGATCTGTTAGTAAGAAACCATTTAATCTCTTTCAAGGGCATTTTAACTTCTTTTAAAAGTGTGATTACAGAAAAAACTTCAAATTGTTGATAGGAGTAATACCGATAGCCTTTTTCATTTTTTATGTCGGGAGAAAGAAGCCCAATCTCGTCATAGTGAATTAGCGTTTGTTTTTTTACATTACATAGTTTGGCGAATTCTCCAGTAGTAAAATATTTGCCTAAATTTCCATCGACCAATACAATCTCTCCTCTTGACTATATGGTAACCATATACCTTAGGCTATTAGTATATCATGATAACAAAACGGCTAAACATGAGCGAAAATGAGGAAGGATCAATATTATGACCATCACTATTAATGAAGTCACGAATGAAAATGTAAATGATATTTTAAAATTGGGAATAAACACAAAGCAAAAATCGTTTATTGAAACGACAGAACAATGTTTAGAAGAAGCCAAGGAGTGTAAATATTATAAGCCAGTGGGACTTTATTCAGACAATAGCTTGGTCGGTTTTGCTATGTATGGATTTTTCCCCGAAGAAGGGGAAAATGGAAGAGTGTGGTTAGATCGTTTTTTAATTGATGCTAGATATCAAGGTCTTGGGCTTGGAAGTATTATGTTAAAAGCTTTAATACAACGATTAACTAAAGAATATTATTGTAATGAAATCTATTTAAGTGTAGTTGAAGATAATCAAGCTGCACTTCACTTGTATAAGAAATTCAACTTTACATTCAATGGTGAATTAGATATTAACAATGAAAAGATCATGGTTAAAAAGGTATAAATAGATATACATGTAAAATGCCACCTAATTGGTGGCATTCCAGTTTGTAGACAAAAGGGGTTCTGAATTAAAACATTCCGAACCCCTTTTGAAATTCCCTTTGAATTTTGCTCAATATTAAGGAATTGGGTCTCTACGAGCCCACTATGTTAGGCCATT
>NZ_JBNNTG010000043.1:0-37242 GCF_050278525.1 Peribacillus sp. NPDC096540
CGAACACGGCAGTTAAGCTCTTCAGCGCCGATGGTAGTTGGGGGTTTCCCCCTGTGAGAGTAGGACGCCGCCAAGCCATTTAAAAAGATCAGCCATTTCTGGCTGGTCTTTTTTTGTATTATATTTATATTCGTCTAATTAAGTCCTAAACACAATTGAGTTAACATAAAATTTAGAGAAAAATTGGATGTAGTATAGGGAGGCTTATAGGATATAGAAATACTATATCGAATGATACATTAAATTTACTTTTAATTGTTCGTAAGGGATATTTTTCTTATCTCTGTATAATCATACCTGTGTAAGGACAAATGGACAGAATTCTTCGTTTCTAAAGGGATATATGTTAAACTTAACTTAGTTCTGAAACTGTCATTGGGGGAATAGCCGATGGATACCTCTGCTAAAGATGAAATGATTTTTTCGTTTGCTGGATGGTTGAGAGACCAAGGCAAATCAGATAATACGATCAAAACGTATACTGGTGTTCTTTCACAGTTTTGTGACCAGACACAGAAGATATTAATGGAGATTCACTCTGAGGATATTCAAGATTATCTTGATTATTTAGAAAATTGCAAGAAAAGTCCAGGGACAATTGAAAAGCATTATATTGCTCTAAATGTCTTCTTTAAATTTTTAGAAAAGCCACAGATAATGCTTTCTGTTGAGCGTAAGGTAAAGGAGCACAAGAATGAGGTGCCAGAAACCTTAAGCATCAAAGAGCAGGAGGCCCTTTTGAGGGATATAGAGGCAGAGGGGAATCTGAGGAATATTGCCATTGTCTACTTATTATTACATACTGGAATTCGTGTCTCTGAATTATGTGACTTAAATAGTAGAGATGTCATCATGGATACAGATCGAAATTATATCCTTGTCCGGAACGCGAAGGGTGAAATTGATAGAACAGTCCCGCTCACAGTATCAGTAATACAACATGTTAAAAATTACCTTTATTCATTAAAAGAAAAAGCAGATCCTTTGTTCATTTCAAGTTACAATCAAAGAATCACTCCGAGATCGGTACAATATATTTTGAAAAAATACAATGTACACCCACATAAATTACGTCATACATTTTGTCAAAGATTAGTGGATAACGGGATAGATGTACAAACTATTTCCAAGCTAGCTGGTCATAAAGATTTGAACGTCACGAAGCGTTATTTAAAAGATAAATCACTGAATCTTGAAAATGCGATAGATCAGACTTTTACCAAAAATTAATCTATATAAGATTAATAAGGAAGGGGTAGCCCTTCCTTATTTTTGTTATTAGAATTGGCAATTTGAGACTATGGATTTTCAGGGGATAGCGAGTCGGTTGTCTAGTTTCTGTAGGTAGGATTATATGAAAATGAGTACGGAGTCTAATTGATGTAGCACCCTGAAACAATTAATGTTGCACAATGTGGAGTCTCTTAGTGAAGCAGAAATCGGGAACTTGTAAGAATATACTTTTAACTGTTTAATCTCTCAGGGAGGGTGAGGGTTAAGTCAATAAAACGTTTTTTTAGGTTTAGAAGCCACTATATTAATAACATCGATAAGAATTATGATGTTTTGGATAACGAAATAGGTTCAAATTAAATTTGTTGATATCAAACTAAAGAGGGTATCTCAGTATAAGATACCCTCTCAGTTTGTAGACAAAAGGGGTTCGGAATTAAAAAATTCCGAACCCCTTTTGAAATTCCCTTTGAATTTTGGCCCAAGGTTAAGAGAGTGGGCTCTACGAGCTCACTCTCTTAGGCCATTTTTGGACCTTGCCATGTCCAATTGGCCATCTTCTTTAAATTAATGGCAGCGAAAGTAAGCATCGCCTGCATCGACAATTTATTAAGTCCCATAAAGTAGTCCAACGCATACCATGCTTTTCTTTTGCATCTGCGAATAACGCTCAATCGTTTCTTTACGTTTCGCATAGATAGGTTTTACCTGAGTACGCAGATGATCTACTTCTTCTACATATGCTTGCCAGATATGGCCGTGTCACCACTTTTTGGTGGTCTTTGCTTCCTGTACACCGTGAAAAATGGGCATGTTGCACAAATGTTTTTTGGCGATTTGTACTCGCGATAGCCCTCTTTATTTGTTGTTGAGTACCTTAAAGTCTCGCCCGAAGGGCAAAGGTAACAATCAAAATGTTCATCGTAAATATAGTCATGTTTGCGAAAGAATCCTTCTTTTGTGCGAGGACGTGTATACGGTAAAGCCGGTGTTATTTTATTACCAAATAGATAGCTTGTAATCGCCGGTGTTTTATAAGCTGCATCTGCGGCAACGGCTTCGGGTTTTCCAACTTTCTCAATCACTTGTTCAACAAGTGGCTCTAATATATGACTATCATGCGTATTTCCAGGGGTTACAATCGTTCCCAGTACAAAACCGTTGCGGTCTGCGGCCGCGTGAAATGAATAGGCAAACTGCTTTGTTCGTTCATCTTTCACATAGTAGCCACTCTCAGGATCAGTTGTACTTTCTTTAATCTCTTTGGTTTCTTCCTTATCAAATTTATCCGGTGGGAAAGGCTTCTTTCCATGGTTTTCACGATCTTGATTCATTTCTTCTTGAAGGCGTCCTTGATACGCTCGTGTTTCCTTGCGAACGATTTTCTTTTCAAATTTCCGCTTATTCGCACTGGCTTTCACATGTGTGGAATCAACAAATACGTGCTCTGCACTTATTAACTTTCTATCGGCAGCTTTCATTAAGATGCGATAGAATATCTGTTCAAACAGGTCTGTATCTTTAAAGCGTCGCTCATAATTTTTGCCGAATGTTGAGAAGTGCGGCACTTTATCATAGAAACCGTAACCTAAGAACCAACGGTAAGCCATATTTGTTCCAACTTCTTCAATCGTTTTACGCATTGAAAGAATACCGAAGGTATATTGAATGAATGTCAGTTTAACTAAAATAACTGGATCGATACTTGGGCGACCTACCTCTGAATACATATCTTTCACCAAATCATAAATGAAAGTGAAGTCAATGGCTGCATCCATTTTACGAACCAAATGGTTCGCTGGCACCAGTTGTTCCAAAGTAATCATTTCAAGTTGATCTCGCTGAATAGAATCATGTTTAGAAAGCATCCTTATCACCTCAAGTTTTAATACTTCTATTTTAAAACAAAAAAGACTGTAGGAAAAAGGAGTTCTATCTAAATGTTAAAACAAAGTTGATTGGAACGGAAGGTGCGAGACTCCTGCGGGAAAAGCGTGCCCAGGGGAGACCCCGCAGGCGCAATGGCGCCGAGGAGGCTCCCGGACCGCCCGCGGAAAGCGAGTGCCCTACGTTCCAATCAACGGTCAAATTTTAAAAACGTAAAAAAACTGTAGACAAACTCAATTATTATCGAGTTTGTCTACAGTCTGAGAGGGTATCCCAGTATGAGATACCCTCTTTCTTATTGCTTACTTAATTTGCTTTTTTTCTTTTTACCTATTTTCATTATGACTTCATATACTACTGGTACGATGACAAGTGTTAGCAATGTAGAGCTGACAAGTCCACCGATTACGGTAATTCCCAAGCCTTGTGAAATTAATCCGCTGCCTTCTGCGCCAATGGCGAGTGGTATTAATGCACCAATTGTGGCAAGGGCAGTCATCAAGATTGGACGTAGGCGGGTGGATCCTGCCTCAAGTAATGCTTCACGAGTAGATAAGCCCGCTTCTTCATTTTTGATAACACGGTCCACTAAAACGATGGCATTAGTTACAACGATACCAATAAGCATGAGGACACCCATCATAGCCGAAACACTGATGGTCTCACCGGCAACAAACAATCCTGCCAATGCTCCAATTACCGTGAATGGTAAGGAGAACAGAATGGCGATTGGTGCTAAACCACCATGGAAAGTAACGACAAGGACAAAGTAAACAATAGCAATGGCCGCTAACATAGCGATTCCAAGTTGAGTGAACGACTCTTGGATATCTTCCGTTACTCCACCATAGTCTACAGTGACACTTGCAGGAAGGTCTAATTTTTCAACTTCCTTTTGTACCTCAGACGTTACTGCTGCTACATCATCCGATTTGATTGTTGCAGACACGTCGGCATAAATTTTTCCATCGCGACGGCTTATAGTATCGGATGCCTTGCCTTCCTCGATTTTAACAAGCTCTTTTAAAGGAATTTCCATTCCCATTGGAGAAGTAATTGTCGTATTCTCGAGATCTTTTTTATCTTCGAATGTCTTTTCTTCTGTCTCGACATATACTTTGACTTCTTCTCCATCTTTCTTAATGGTAGTTAGAACATCATCTTTGTTTGAATTTGCAATGGACATGCCAACTTGGGCGGCTGTTAATCCGAGTTCACTAAGTTTCTTCTGGTCTGTCACGAGTGTGTATTGCTCATATGCATCGGAAAGACTTGTATCGACATCTTTCAATTCTTTATTTTTCTTCATGATGTTTTGAATATCATCGATTACCGGTTCAATGTCTTTTTGTGTATTTCCATAGACATAAAGGGTCGTTTCGTTGCTTGATGTGGAAGTGAATTCTTGTTGCTTCCACGTTCCAGGAGAGTCAAGATTGGTTAAATGTTTTATGATCTTTTCTTTCTTTTCCCCGAAGTTTTCGGTGTCTTCATCATAAAGTACATAGAAGAGGGCTGAGTTACTAGAGCCGCCCATCATGCCACTCATCATGTTTTCACCTAGTGTGTATTGGACTGTCTTCACATCATCTTTATCCATTAGGTACTTTTCTACTTTTTCCGTTTCCTTTTCAATATCCTCTTTTAATTCGCCAGGTGCTGGGGTATAAGTAACGATGATCTGCTTCTCTTCATCCGCAGGCATGAAGCTGACACCGATACTTGGAATGAGGAATAAGCTACCGACTAATAATACTATTGCTGTACCGAATGTGATCAACTTATGGTTTAATGACCAATTCAGTGCTTTACGGTAGAATCCAGATAGCTTGCTTGGCTTTTCTTCATGTGATTTCAATTCTTTTTCGGAAAGGCCGTTTTTAAATAATGAGTCTGCCATGGCCGGTACAAGAGTGATGGCAATTATTAATGATGCGACTAATGCAAACACCATCGTAAAAGCGAATGGCATGAATAGTTCGCCAACAGGTCCTGTAACGCTTGCTAACGGCAGGTAAACGGCTACAGTAACGATAGTTGATGAAAGGATAGGGATGAACATTTCCTTAGTAGCGGAACGTATTAATTCGCCGCCTTTTAATTGCTCGCCTTTTAATGCCATTCTTCGATAAATATTTTCAATTACGACAATTGAGTCATCGACGACTCGGCCAATAGCAACTGTCATGGCTCCCAATGTCATAACATTTAATGAGATGTCCAATTGTTTGAGCACCAAAAGGGCTGCCAACAAAGATAATGGAATCGAAATGACGGAGATTAGGGTCGTTTTAAAGTTTCTTAGGAAAAGCATGATCACTATGACGGCAAACAGACAGCCGAAAATGGCCTTGCTAATCATGGTTTCGACAGAATCTTTAATCGGTTTGGCTTGATCAAGCGTAGTATGTACGCTTACGCCTTTAAATTCATCTTTAAAATTCGAAACTTGGTCTTGCACTTCGTCTACGATTGCAACCGTATCGGCATCAGGCGATCGGGTTACTTGAATCCCGATTGATTCACTACCGTTTGTTCTTGATATAGTCTCAGCCTTACCGGTGATTTTCACATCAGCAATGTCTGATAATTTGACACTTTGTAGTTGAGGAACTGTTGCATCAGGTGCTTGTTCAGGTGATACTTGATTGGTTCCCGGCGCTGTTTGAGTTGGTGTCTTTGTGTTAGAACCACCTGTTAAAGGTATTTTTATGTTTTTTAAGTCTTTTAAAGTGGAGATGTTTCCATCAACAACAATTGTTTTTTCTTTATCATCAAAGTTATATAGACCAAGTGGCATTGTTACATTAGCAGCTTGGATGACTTTTTTTACGGTCTCTTCATCTAGCCCGTATTGAGCCATCTTTTCTTGATTGAATGCAAGGCTACCCTCATTTACCTGTTGTCCTGAAATTGTTACGGAAGTCACTCCGTCAATTCCTTCAAGTTTAGGGACTAACACCTCTTCGACATTTTTTGTTAGGGCAGGTAAATCCGAATCTTTATCTGTTATACTGAGTGCTACAACAGGAAAAGCGTTTAACTCTAGTTTAGATACGCTGGGGCTATCAACCCCCTCAGGTAGTTCTAATTTCTCTAATGCTTCTTTCACTTGCTTTACAGCATCATCCATATCCGTATCATAGTCATATTGTAATTGGATTGAAGAAACATTAGCCATAGAAGAAGAACTAACTAATTCAACTCCTGATAAGTTTGTGACTTTTTGTTCAATTTGATCTGTAAGTTTATCGGCTACTTCTTCAGGTGCAGCACCAGGGTATACCGTGGAAATGCTTATTAAAGGAGTAGAGATGTTTGGAATGGTCTCTTGCTTCATGTTTAAACCGGAATATAGACCTGCTGCAACGATGATAATTGTCAGCAACCAGATTGCCAGTTTGTTTTTCAAAGAAAATTTAATGATTGAATTCAAACTTTTACCCTCCATACTTTATATTGTGACTAGTCGGTCATAAACTCAAATATATAGTATATGGATTATGAATGCAATAAATAATATTCAGTTGGTGTAATGTTGTGATTTCAAGGGTTTTGAGATACAATGTGGAAGAAATGACTCACTGGTCATGTAGGGGACAATATTTAAGAGATAGGATGAATTTGATGAATGAAAAGCATAAAATAATTATAGATAAGTCCGTAGAGATTTTCGCAGAGAAAGGTTATCATGCTACTTCCGTTCAGGAAATTACTGAAAAGTGTGGGATAGCCAAGGGATCCTTTTATAATTATTTTAAATCGAAGGAAGAGTTGCTTGTTTCAATTTTCAAATATTATTATGGTGCATTAACGGACTCGTTGCTTGATATTGAGTTAGATGATTCTTTATCCAGTAAAGAGAAGTTTTTGATGCAAATCATTGTACAAATAGAGCATGTGACAGGAAATACCAACTTAATTCGAATGATGATGCAGGAACAAATGGTTCATATCAGTAAAGAGCTAGATAGGTTTTTACACTATATCCATGAAGAGGGCTTAGTTTGGTTCAAACGAAAAATAGTTGAATTGTACCCAGAAATACCGACAAACTTCTTGCCAGATTGTACTATTATGTTAGACGCACTTTTCAAAGGTTATATCGGAATTTTATTCAGAAACAGACATTCATTTGAAGTGGAGAGGTTGCCTATCTTCATCTTAAATCGGATGGATTCCATTATTGAAGGTCTACATAAAACGGACGATCCTTTATTGAAAGAATTCCCTTTAATTGGATGTTCTGCACAAAAAGTGAGCCCTAAAGAGGAAATTAATGCAACCATACGACAGATATTGGAAGTAGGGAAACATAAAGAAGAGGGGTTAGAGACAAGTAAAAATGTTGAAGCGTTAAAAGCAATTCAAGAGGAATTCTCTAAAGTTAGACCAAATGGCATAATATTAGAAGGACTTTTATTATTTTTAGAAAAAAACGAAAAGCGGAATACCATGTGTTCTAAGCTTATCATTTTAATGAAAGATTATTTGACAAAAAATTAAAGATTTTTCTGAAGAGGCATACTGCCTCTTCTTTTATTTAAAGCTTTTCTAAAGTAACTCCTATGAGGTTGAGGCCAGAAAAGGAGAAAGGGAATGTTAATTTATAATAAAAATTATGGAAATGATAAGTTTGAAAGAGGTCTAGAAGCTTAAATTAAATGGCAAGTTTCGTCGATTGATGTAGGGAAGACTATCATGATTTGGTCCAGAAGAGTTTTATAGGCGCGAATTTATTGCATTTCCCCATGGTCAGTCCTAGGCGCTGGGCTTTTTTGCGTGCCATCGTCGCAAATTCAAGCTTTCCTAATCTGAAAAACCTAACTCAGTCAGGGATGACGGATGTGCTCGCGGGTCATCTGAATATTAAACAAAAGTGCCGCTTGAGGTAGATAAGTATGGAGGGAATTATAGCAAAACGCCTATGCAAATCAACGTCTTTCAGCATCATCTTTCTATATTTAACTTCAAATTAGGGAGACATGCATTATTTAATATTAATGTGTTTTTTTTGTTTTATTCATTCCTTATTTCTGCAATTGTTTCCAAAATAAGATAAAATATAGAGTGATATTTCATTTTTTGCAGGAGGAACACATATGGTGTACCAGGTCAGATTGTTAAAGGGCATTTTAGAGCCTCATAGGAGTCGTTATCAGCTGCAAAATGCAGAAGCAGTCACACGACTTGGATGGAAATTACTATTATTATATTTTCTTAGTTTTATAGTTTTCGCTGTGGAAGGATATTTTGGCATTGGATCGGAATCGTTTTCCAAAGAAATTACGAAGATGGATGCTAGTGAATTTGAAGTAGGAAAGTTGTTGATAGTAAGCGGCAATATAATAGCAGGTCTATTTTACCCTTCCATATACTTATTTTTATCATCTCTATTCTTTTGGATCGTTATAGATAGCCCATACATAAAAATAGTAATCGTTCAAATGATCATCTTTGGTTTGCAATTATTGGAAAAAGTGTTTCTGGTCCCTATATTAGTATTAATGGATATTGGATACGATGCAAATCCTTTTTCATTGGGAGTTATCAGTCAGTACTTTCTCAGAAGTGATTACTTTATTCACTTTTTTAGTGAAATCACTATTTTTCAATTTCTGATTATTGCTCTGCAATATTTCTATTTAAAGGCATTTTCAGAACGAAATAATTATTTGGTCCTTTTAATGATTGTTCTATTCTATCTGGCCACGTGGTTTGTTAAAGCCTTTTTAGCGTACATCCAAGTGGGCGTATTTGTATAAGGCGGGTGAAAACAATGAAAAAATGGAAAATTGCAGCCATATCAGTGGCATCAGCTGCGTTAATAACCGTTAATTTTTACCTTATTGAAAAGAAAGAAAGCAAAGTGGAACGAACTGTTTTTGTGGAAAATTGGACAAAGGTAAAAAAAGACACAATTACGGATACTATTCAAACAAAAGGGGTAGTTAAACCTTTAGAAGAGTATGATATCTATTTCGACACCAAGAAAAATGATTTTCAGAAATTCCTTGTAAAAGAGGGAGATGAGATAACGGCTGGATCCTCGTTGTTTGAATACACGACACCCGAACTTGATGCTCTAAAAGGAAATCTAGAAGCGGAAAAAACTGCCGCTGAGGGAGAAATTGTTGGGATTAATGAGTACATTGGTAAGTTGGAAGCTTATCAAGGAAGTTTGACCAGTAATTCTAATAAAGCAGTAATCGATGAATCGATAGAAAAGAGCTTAAATATTGATATAACGACTACCTCTTCAGACTTGATAAAAAGTAATCTTGAACAAGAAATGTACAAGCAGGAACTTGAAAAAAACCGCTTGGAAGAAAAGGTGATTATGCTGGATGCTCAGTTAAGTTCAATTGAGGAGCAAACTAGCGCGGTTGCGACGACGAGTGAGGCTGATGGAGTAGTAAAAAATATCAATAAAAACCTGAATAATCCCATTATTTCCATCGCTTCTTCAAATATGGGAATTGAAGGGGAATTCTCTGAAGAGCAGATGAAAAAGGCTAAAGTGGATATGACTATAAAAGTGAATTCTCCTGATTTAAAAAAGGTGTTGAAGGGAACTATAGGGCGTATACATTCTTATCCTACAGAGGAGCCTTCTCTAAAAAATGAAAACAGATTCCCTTTCCAGGCAACGATTGATACAGAGGGAGAAGAGGTAGAGCCTTTGTTGACAGGTGCAAAAGTAGATCTTACGGTAATAACCAATGAGAAAGCGGGTGTACCCTCCATCCCAATAGAGGCAGTACATCAAAAAAAGCAGCCACATGTCTATAAATTGACTAAAAGAGGCTATGTTGATAAACAATACATTACAGAGGGGTTTGAAGCAGAAGGAAAGCAAGAACTCTTAAAGGGTCCGACGGTAGGAGAGGTCATTCTAATAGAACCAAATAAGGTTGTGAAAAATCATTCGTACTTTATTACGCCGCTTCAGATTGACAAGGTAAAAGCTGCACCTTATAAAAAATTCACCACTCGGGAAAAAGTGAGGTACTTATTACTGGGAATATTGGAAAAATAACCTCCCTTTCATTGTTCAAGAGAGGGGATATATCAATCAGTTTTATTGTTTTTTTATATATCCATATAACAAAATTAAGCAAAATAGAGTATGTGTTATTATAGGTAAAATGGTCACTAATGCAGAATATTCAGACATTTATAAAGGTTTTTTCTTAAAGTGACAAGAAAAAATATTTACAGAATAACATTTTTAGTATAATATTTTATTATTAAGTATTCGCTTAATCTTTTACAAGAACGGGGGACCCATTTTTGCGGATTTTTTTCGCTAGGGGTGAATTCAGAAATGAAAGGGCTTTTGTGTTTCCAATTCCTAACCCGACAGCTAACCTCGTCAGCGTCTTTAAGGGAGCATGTGTGAATATTCACGCCTATAGGAAATCGACACATGAAGTGTCTTTTTTTTCGGCGTAAAGATAGAGTTTTTCAATAAAAGAAAAATTACTTTCTTTCTATTAGTATCTTGTTTCCCTTACCGAGACAAAATGTTTTTACATCAAAGACTTTATGGAAGGTGAGGAAAGTAAATGAAGAAATTTAAATTAAGTTTAGCTAGCCAAATTTTCATTGGTTTAATTCTAGGGATTATTGTTGGTGCCATTTTTTATGGTAGTGAAACAGCCCAAAACTTTTTACAACCATTCGGAGACATTTTCCTACGAATGATTAAAATGATTGTTGTACCAATCATTGTGTCAAGTCTTATCGTTGCAGTTGCAGGTGTAGGTGATTTAAAATCAGTAGGTAAACTTGGAGCTAAATCAATATCATACTTTGTTGTGGTAACTATGATAGCGATTGCAGTTGGTCTACTTTCCGCGAATATTATCCAGCCTGGTGTTGGTGTAAATATGGACAAGCTAGAACAAACTGATATTTCTTCCTATGTTGATACAGCAGAAACTAAGCAACATGAATCTTTTGTAGATACAATCGTTCACATTGTGCCATCTAATCCGGTAAAAGCGATGGTAGAAGGCGATATGCTAGCGATTATTTTCTTCTCTGTTTTGTTTGGAATTAGTATTGCGGCTATCGGTGAAAAAGGTAAACCAGTATTCCGTTTCTTCCAAGGTACAGCTGAAGGGATGTTCTACTTAACTAATATGGTCATGAAATTTGCTCCTATCGGGGTATTTGCACTAATCGGGGTGACCATTTCCAAATTCGGTTTGGAATCTTTAATTCCATTAGGTAAGTTAGCGCTTACTGTATACGGAACAATGATTTTCTTTGTAATTGTCGTTCTGGGTCTTATTGCAAAATTTGTAGGGTTCAATATCTTTACGTTGATTAAGCTTCTAAAAGAGGAATTAATTCTTGCGTTCTCGACAGCAAGTTCAGAAGCGGTTCTTCCGAAACTCATGGAAAAAATGGAGAAAGCGGGATGTCCGAAACATATTGCTACGTTTGTTATTCCGACAGGATACTCTTTTAACCTTGATGGGTCTACATTATATCAAGCATTAGCAGCTATCTTCATCGCTCAAATGTATGGAATTGATTTAAGCGCTTATGAACAAATTACACTAATGTTAGTGTTAATGATCACATCTAAGGGGATTGCAGGTGTACCTGGTGTATCCTTCGTAGTTCTTTTAGCGACATTAGGAACAGTTGGTATTCCTATTGAAGGTTTAGCATTTATTGCTGGTATCGACCGTATTCTTGATATGGGTCGTACAGTAGTAAACGTTATAGGTAATTCACTTGCAGCTATCGTTATCTCTAAATGGGAAGGTCAATTCAACCCTCCTGCCGATAATGGAAAACTAGAACAAGTTTCTTAATTTAAAAATCCAGAGTGAAATATCACTCTGGATTTTTTTTTGTGGAATTTTATAGAGCTTATTTTTGAACAATCCAAAAGCGGCAATCGGATGAGAAAGTGATGACTTCATCGCTTTCATGAAATAATTCACTTCGATAAAAACTTTCTAGGACAGTAAAACCTGCTTCATCGAGACAGTCAAGGACCTCCCGTTGATTAGGTATATGAAGATAGGTATTTTTTGGGAGGGTCTTTCCAGGAGTGAAAATATCACCAAACTCATATAGCCGGTCATCCTGTTTACCTTCACACCAAATCATTTCTTCCTGTTCCCAAAAATTCAGGAAATTTTCATTTTTGTCACGGTCATGGGTAGTAAAAATGAAAATGCCATCAGGTACTAAAATACGGTTAATTTCTTTTAAAGCTAGAATGCGTTTTTTTCGTTGAGGGATTTGCATTAAACCGTTAAAGGTGAAGAATGCTTTATCGAATGATGAGTTATTGAAAGGAATGTCCGTAGCTTCGCCAAGGATAAAAGGTATATCTAGGTTTTCTTCGCGTGATATTTTCTGGGCTTCCTGTAGCATGGCAGGAGTTAGGTCGAACCCGGATATTTTATGAAAACCTTTTTTATATAAGGAAAAGGTGGTTCGTCCTGTACCACAACCGATATCAAGGATTTTGTCATCTTGGGAAAAATATTTCTCGAATGCATACTTTTCAGATTGCCACAGGCCTATCTTTTTCGTTGCGTCGGCATAAAGGGGAGCGGCTTCATGAAAAGAATTAATGATAAAACCTTTTTCAATTTTATCCATCGTCATTCCTCCAAACCTTTATTTTTACTATAATATGGTTATTTAATTTTGTCGAGCTTGGATCTAACCTATTTAAATTAGTTATGGCTGAACTCTTTATATGGTAAGAAATAAAGGCATATATCTTCACTATGAATACATAAAATGCAGGTGTGGATTTACATTCTTGATTATATAACCTTCGTGAAAACCAAAAAGTTTGATAAAATAACACTAATGATTGAAAGGGTCGGAGGGGATAAGGTTATGAAAAATGAAAGTAATGATATTTTATATATGCATATGCAGGCTTCCGAACGGTTTGTCCTTTTTAACGGTCTCAATTTTCAGGAGTTTGCCTATTCACTGCCATATACCTTGAATTCCATCTTATTATTGAAACATCAATTCGATGGTGGGGAATATAATTTGAATGTATTGCTTGAAAGCGTATCATCTGAAGATATTTCCAAACTTCTTAAAGAGAATGTTCAGGGATATGGGGATTTTTGTTGGATCGATTTTGAAGAAGTTGACGGATTAGATGAATTAGAAGGAAAGGAAATAGCGGAGCTTTTATATTTAGGGCATACGAAAACTCATTTGGAGCCCCCTTTTTTTCGTAAATTGAATAATCAATTCGTGTATCTTGCCCAGGATGACGGCTGGTTTAATAAAATTTATTTTCGTTCTCTTTCTACATATTATAATATGTTAGGGAGTCTGATTCCATTGAAGCTGGAGCCATTAAAAGTGGAAAGAAATTGGTTGAGGGTCAGAAAGAAAAAGGAATTAACGGCTATTCCTGTAGATATCATTACTGCCTTGGCCCCTATTCTGGCAGAGGGTCTTATTTTTTCATTTAAACATGTTAAGTACTCAAGGACTAAGATTGAGGTTCCAGCATGGGTTGTGGGGGATTATTTAAACATGGATGAGATGTATGATGACTTTTCTGATACCAAAATAAAAGAACCGGATGTCTTTTTCACCTTTCATCGAAAGGAAAAAGTATGGGAGAGTATTATAAAAAGCAACTCATTCTCATAATACCTCGACAGTTGCCTGGGGTTAATAGAAGGAATCTTTTACACCCTTGATATATATGAGGTTTGTGAAACTTACTATCCCATGTATAAAGTAATTAATGGTCTATTTGGAAATTTGCCAATGATGGAAGTTTCACTTTAAACGTTTTAGTGTTAAATGATACAATGAACATGGTTAATAGAATATTGGAGGGTAATAACTCATGAAAACTAAACTTGGTTTGCTTTATGGTGGGAAATCTGCGGAGCATGATGTTTCTATGCAGACGGCTTTAGCGGTCATTAAAGCTCTCGATTTAGCAAAGTTTGATATATATCCGATTTACATAACAAAAGATGGTTCTTGGATAAATGGACCGAAGTTAACAGGACCTGCTGAGAGTGTGGAGGCTTTAACTTTTACAACTGAAGGGTCTATCTCACCTCTTGCTCTACAAGCTCATTCAACGGGTGAAAATAGTGGGTCTACGGGATATGATGTCATTTTCCCTCTACTTCACGGACCGAATGGGGAAGATGGAACCGTACAAGGGATGCTTGAGCTATTGAATCTTCCTTATGTAGGGAATGGAGTTCTAGCATCTTCTGCTGGAATGGATAAGGTTATCATGAAAAATATTTTTGCTCAGGCCGGTCTTCCGCAAGTGAAATACACTTGGTTTATCCGCTCTGAGTGGGAGAAAAATACTGAAAGCTCCATTATTAAGGTGGCAGAAGAGTTAGGATACCCATGTTTCGTTAAACCGGCGAATTTAGGTTCAAGTGTCGGTATCAGCAAATGTAATGATGCAGACGAGTTAGAAAAAGCAGTTGCAGAAGCATTTCAATTTGACCGGAAGATAATCATTGAAGAAGGAGTCATTGCTCGTGAAGTTGAGTTTGGTGTTCTTGGTAATGATGACCCTTCTTGTTCAGTGGCAGGAGAAATCATACCTAAGAAAGACTTTGCCTTCTATGATTATTCAGCAAAATATGTTGATGGTAATTCTGCGATGGTCATTCCAGCGGAGATAAAGGAAAGTGAATATGTAGCTTTATCTGAAATGGCTATAACGGCCTTTAAGTCATTAGACTGTTCTGGACTGGTTCGAGCTGATTTCTTTTTAACGAAGGAAGGAAAAATCTATATTAATGAAGTTAATACAATGCCAGGATTTACTCCATTCAGTATGTTCCCATTATTGTGGAAGCACACAGGCATTGACTATCCAGCGTTAATTGAAACACTTGTGAAGCTTGCCTTGGAACGTCATGAAGAAAAACAGAAAATCAAATATACAGTCTAAACATCAGAGAATTTATTGGTAATTATAATAATCCATCAAAGGTGATTTATGTAATGGATTCAATTCAGCAGGAGTCGGGGTATCATACCGGTTTCTGCTTAGTTTGGTTAATGGAAAAAGAAAGAGCAGTTAACGGTTCGATGAATGTAGGAGGAACGAAATGATAAAGAGAACGTTAAAACAAGTATATGAAATGGTAGGTGGATTGAATGATATTATTCCATTTCAGTCCAAAGGAATTCGTGGAGTAACAATTGATTCAAGAACAGTTAAGGAAGGATGTTTGTTCATTCCGTTAAAGGGTGAGCAGGTTGATGGCCATCAATATGTCAAGCAGGCATTAGCGCAAGGAGCAGCGGCTTCTTTTTGGCAACGTGATATTCCGAATCCTCCCAACGATTTACCGATTATCATTGTCGAAGATACCGAAATAGCACTCCAGCAATTAGCACGCTCTTATCGTCAGCAATTGAATATCAAAGTCATTGGGATAACGGGAAGCAATGGTAAAACAACTACAAAAGATATGACGGCTGCCCTACTGGCTACTACTTATAAAGTTCATAAAACCAATGGTAACTTCAATAATCATCTTGGTCTGCCACTGACTGTGCTTTCTATGGAGGAGGATACGGAAGTGGCTGTTTTGGAAATGGGGATGAGTAGCCGTGGTGAAATCGAGTTTTTATCCAAAATGGCAAGACCTGATGTAGCCATTATTACTAACATCGGTGAATCACACTTATTGGATTTAGGTTCACGTGAAGAAATTGCTAATGCAAAGCTAGAAATTGTTGAAGGATTGGCAGAAAACGGAACACTGATCTACCATGGTGATGAACCTTTGCTGCGTAATCGGATTAAAACCGAATTTCCTGAATTAAGAGTTGTATCTTTTGGACATACAGAACAAAATGATTTATTTCCAAAGACGATTACCCAAGGGACAGACAGCACCTCGTTTACAATCACAAATGATAATCAGGAAATTAACTATGAGATTCCAGTTCTAGGGCGTCATAATGTTCTTAATGCATTGGCAGCTATACTGACTGCGAAAGAATTGCAAGTAGATGTTTCAGCGATTCAAAAAGGTCTGTCAACTATTCGGTTAACTAATATGAGAATGGAAATGGTCGAGGGTGCGAAAGGACAGAAAATCATCAATGATGCGTATAATGCCAGTCCAACTTCTGTTAAGGCTGCGGTCGAGTTGATTGAAGGTTTATCTGGTTTTGAAGATAAAATCCTAGTACTGGGAGATATGTTGGAGCTAGGGGTACAGGAAAAAGACTTTCACTTGAAAATCGGTGAACTAATTTCTGGTGATCGTATTGATAGAATCTTTACGTATGGTCCGCTAGCCAACTATATTGCCAAAGGGGCGAGCAAAACCTTTTCAGCTGAGAAGGTTCGATCTTTTCAAGACAAGCAACAGCTAATTGAAGAGCTTAAGACGTCTACCCAGGCCAATGACATAATTCTTGTTAAAGCATCAAGAGGTATGAAGTTAGAGGAAGTTGTTCAAGCTTTACAAAAGTAAAAATAGAGCAAAAAAGCCGATTTTTTTGAAATCGGCTTTTTTCTATCACATTCAAAAAAGCGTACCAGCAATAATACAGATGTCATCATTTATTTCCGAATGCTTCATCCTTGAAACCAGTAACTTCTGCAGAAGGTCATGTGTATCAAGATGGACGTTATCAATAAACTCCCTCTCAATATTTTTAAACCGGTTAACGGCAGGGTGATTGAGTGATTCAGAAAGTCCATCTGTATAGGTGATGAAACGGCTCCCGGCATCATATTGAAATACCACTTTTTTAATAGGCATATCAGGAATAAGGCCTATAGGTATTGACCCTTCACTTAAATTGTGGAATTCATTGGTGCATGGGGAATACAAAAAGGCTGGAGGGTGTCCGCAGTTCACATATTCGATGAGTCGTGTTTTTGTATTCACGTAACCGATGAATGCTGTAAAGTAGGAGTTATTCACACTTACCTTCTGCATATCTTGAAAAAGCTGCCCCATATGTTTATTCAGTTCCTTTGTAATGAAAATAGGGTCTTTTACACGTTTAATAAGGTCAGGTATTAAAGTGCGGATGGACATGCTTATAAGTGCTGTGTGAATGCCCTTTCCGCAAACATCGATAATTATGAATCCGTACTTTCCGTCGTCAACCTCCATCCAGTAAAATAAATCTCCGGACAGCTCACTAGAAGGCTGGAAAAGGCCATGGATCTCTATATCTTTCTTTTGGATCGACAGTGGTAAACCTGAATATTGAAAGTTCCTTGCTATATGCAGGCTCTTTTTTGATTTCTTGTTTATTTTTTCAAGTTCCTGTTCATTCATTTTTGCTGAGAACAACTGCATGCTGATGTTTTGGAGGGATTTGAATTTTATCTTAATTTCTACTGAATCGGCTGGAACTGCTATGGTTTCATAGAAGGTCTTTTTCGGTAACACCTGAGGATCTTTCATTTTTTTAGATCGTTTGTAAATAAATAAAATAGGAATCTCAAGGGACTCTGCTAAGGCATACATGGAAGTTTGCTGCCAACAATCTTTTGAGATATGTAAAGGTAATATAAATAATGATTGCAATAAGTCCGTTGAGTCATGGAATAGATGCCTTTGATTGAGCGGATCTTCTAAAAAAATGACTTTCCTACCGAAATTCTCTAGCATAAGACTAAAGTCCTTGCACAAAGGAATATCTAATGTGTATATGTTCATGTAACCCCCTAGTATCTTTTTAATAGGTCAATCATACTGCATTTCGACATATTTAATATCTATTTTAAGTGAAAATTAATTATTTTTTTGAATTATCCGACTTTTACTCAATTATAAACACGTTAAACTTTAAAGGATTACGGGTATAAAGTCTTGTTTTGAGAAAAGGGAGAATAGAATAATGGTGAGTGGGTTTCTAATTAAATGGGTATTTTATATTAAAGGGAAAATTTATTGAAAAAGGAGAAAATAATTTAGTGGTTCTGGGAATATATTTTGACTCGTACACCTTTATATTTTGCCCTTTAACTTATGCATAAGCAGTATTGAAAAAGAATGTTGAAACTATATTAACCAAAAAACATTCAATGTGGATATAACGTTCATTTTGAGAATTCAACATACTTTGAGGTGTTATGGGCAAGATTCCAAGTTCCAAAAAATATAAAATACCTCTAATTTGATTTATCTAGTGTAAGTTTGGTCGATTGTAAAGGAAGCAGTTTTCTAGCCTAAATGGAGATACATCTAAGTTCCCCATGTTTGAGGAGAGTTTTAGGCAAATCTAATGGCCAAGTGTGACAGAATTTTTTTGAAACCAAACATTAAACAGTTTCAATGTTGTATGAATACAATATATAAGTTGTTAAACGTAACTCGGCCGCACATTTCCGGTGGGAATTTTCATTTTAGCTTTTCTTGAATTGCTCGAAACTTTTGAGTAACCATAGATGGAGCGATATCCTTTATTGCAATAACAGTTTGAAAATGGTAATATAAAGTATGAGTTTAAATGTCTTATCATTGATGATTAATTAAATTAAATCAGGTTGAGGCAACAAAATTGTTTGTTCTTACATGTTTCATGAGGTTCATTTTTGAGATTATTTTAGATTAAATAGGCCGCGCGTCTGGTCATATATAAAAGCTGCATTTCTTGGCGGCTTTAGTAGCTAATAGGGAATCAAGCCGCATTTAGCGCTTTTCCACTTCTGCAAATCCTCAACGCACCGGGCCTGTTTTGTATAAGAATCTTGGCGCTCGTCAAGTTTTATTCATACAGTCTTTTAAGTCTGTGGAATAATAGGTGCAGCAGCCCTCACCTGAATAAAACGGTGAAACAGCCGTTTATGCTACTTTTAATTTTCCATATTGAATTTAATTTTGGTTACATGTACTTTTAAAAAGATGGGCGTATGTTAAAAATAAGTCTACACGTGCGCGATGCTAAGAATGCCAGTGAAATGTTCGTGCTGGTATATTTCCTTTTTAAAAAATCATATTGAGTTCATTTGAACTAAAAGGCAGACATACTTTTAGGTGATAATGATAAACTTTTTCATAAGAGATAAAGTAGAACATCCGTCATGATGATGAGGATTTGAACTAAACATCTGTGCATGATCTATGAATGCACGTGTAAATTTACGATATAAAAAGGAGTACGAAAACATTGACATTGTTTAGCGAATTAGGATTAGATAGAACGTCTATGAAATCAATAGAAAAAATGGGATTTGAAGAAGCTAGCCCGATTCAATCCCAAACGATACCTCTAGCACTTGAAGGTAAAGACATTATTGGTCAAGCGCAAACAGGAACAGGTAAAACAGCAGCATTCGGTATTCCATTGATGGAGAACATCGATATTAATAACGAAAACGTGCAAGGAATTGTTATTGCACCTACACGTGAGCTTGCCATTCAAGTTTCTGAAGAACTTTTCAAACTTGGTTACGGAAAACGCGCTCGTGTATTAGCGGTTTATGGTGGACAAGATATCGACCGTCAAATCCGTGCTTTAAAGAAAAAACCACATATTATCGTTGGTACACCAGGTCGTCTTTTGGACCATATCAAACGTAAAAATATTAAATTAGGCGGAGTTCACACTGTAGTTCTTGATGAAGCAGATGAAATGCTTAACATGGGATTCATTGAGGATATCGAATCAATCCTTTCAACGGTTCCTGATGAAAGACAAACATTGCTTTTCTCAGCAACAATGCCTGATCCAATCCGTAAAATTGCTGAAAGATTCATGCAGGAACCCGTTCTTGTACGTGTAAAAGCAAAAGAAATGACAGTGGATCGTATCGAACAATATTACTTGGAGTTAAAAGAAAGTGAAAAATTCGATACACTTGCACGACTTTTCGATATTCAAACACCGGATCTTGCTATCGTCTTCGGACGTACTAAACGCCGTGTAGATGAATTGGCATCTGCATTGAATATCCGCGGTTATATGGCTGAAGGCATTCATGGTGACCTTAGCCAGGCGAAACGCCTTTCTGTATTGAAAAAGTTTAAAGACCGCAGCATCGATGTACTTGTTGCTACTGATGTAGCTGCACGTGGACTTGATATTTCCGGCGTTACTCACGTATACAACTTTGATATCCCTCAAGATCCGGAAAGCTACGTTCACCGTATTGGACGTACAGGACGTGCGGGTAAACATGGTATTGCAATTACGTTTGTAACACCAAGAGAAAGAGGACAACTGCATGCGGTTGAACATACAACGAAAAAACGTATGGAGAAACTTAAAACCCCTACATTAACTGAAGCGTTGGAAGGTCAACAAAAAGCAGTAACAGAAAAGATCCTTTCTACAATCGAGAATGATGATTTATCATTATACCTTGGTCAAGCGGAAGAATTATTACAAAAACATAGCGCGGCAGATTTAGTTTCAGCTATGCTTAAATCAATGACAAAAGAACCTGATCAAA
The DNA here is from genome assembly GCF_050278525.1 of Peribacillus sp. NPDC096540. Taxonomy (NCBI): domain Bacteria; kingdom Bacillati; phylum Bacillota; class Bacilli; order Caryophanales; family Bacillaceae; genus Peribacillus; species Peribacillus sp. NPDC096540. Next base: position 20,552 of record NZ_JBNNTG010000043.1, read on the forward strand.
CGCCAATCAAGTTAACGGAAGAGTCTCCATCTCCAATGCGCCGCAATCGCGGAGGAAGCAGTTCTTCTAATAACAGACAGCGCAATGGCCGCAGTTCTTCAGGCAGAAAAGATTACGGTAGCGGATCAAGTAAACGCCCAAGCACGAACCGTAAATCGAATGGTTACGGAAACCGTAGCACAAGCCAAAAAAGAGAAAAATCAAATAAAATTTAATTGAATTAGAAATGCCGCTCATTTGAGCGGCATTTTTTTGTGTCCTGGCCCCTAACTCATTAGAGGGCTTAAGTTGAATTCAGTTTTGAATAGGCTGGTTAATAACATTGTTTGGAAAGTGTTTAAAACCCATCATCCAAATATAGTATAATGGATGAAAGCGAAGGATGGATGACATAGATTCATTCAAATATAGCCTGTGCAGAAGAGGAGGAGAACCTTATGGAGCCTCAAAACCGTATTTCGAATAAGGCATTGACTGTTTGGAAAATCAGTGGACTTATAGGCTGTTCAATAACATGGATTTTGAGCATCGTTATTTTAGTGTTAACAATCATTTTTGATTGGACATTTTGGGTTTTTGGGGCGATGATTATTATCTCCATAATCCAATCCTATCTAACCATTTTTCTGATTCCTTCGGTAAAATGGAAGAGATGGCGTTACGAAGTAAGAAATACAGAGATTGACATACAAAGTGGTATTTTTGTCATTAAAAGAACGCTCATACCAATGATTAGGGTTCAGCATGTTGAAACGAAGCAAGGGCCTTTATTAAGAAAATATGATTTAGCGTCTGTTGAAATTTCTACAGCAGCGACAATTCATGTCATACCTGCTCTGGATCTTACAGAGGCAGACGAATTGCGGCACTATATTTCTAAAATGGCCAGTGTGGAGGAAGAAGATGTCTGAACCTAAACGGCTTCACCCTATAGCTGTATTGCTCAACATTATTAAATCGATTAAAGAGTTAGTTATTCCTTTTCTATTAGTGGTCGTTCTTCCAGGGAAGAATGATGAAATACCAGGCTGGATTCAACCTCTGGTCATTGGCATTATAGTACTTTTACTGATTGTTAACGCATTTATACAATGGTTACGTTTTACATATCGCATCGAGGACGGCGAATTTAGAATTGAGTCCGGAGTAATCGTAAGGAAGAAACGGTATATAAAGTTCGATCGGATACATAGTATAGATATTTCAGAAGGTATTATTCAGCGAATATTTCGATTGGTGAAGGTGAATATTGAAACTGCAGGTGGCACTCAGGCGGATGCTGTTTTATCAGCCATAAGAAAAAGAGAAGCCGAACAGCTTAACGCTTTAATAATTGAGGGTAAAAACAAAAAAACAAATAACTCTCTTGAAGGGGATTTTTCTGAAGCGGGAATAGAAGGTAATGAAGAAGTAGAAAAAGCAACTTCCGTTTTTAAGCAGACATTGCCACAACTATTCATTATGGCAGCTACTTCGGGAGCGATTGGTGTATTCTTATCTGGAGGAATCGCTTTTATTTCACAGTTTGATGAGATAATCCCTTTTGAGCGAATATTTAAGGATTATGAAGAGTTTATTGGAATGGGAACTATTATTCTTACTGTGCTAGCTATATTGGGCTTATTGGTCGTCTATGTGCTAGCTACCTTAAGTATGGTTATTAGGTATGCTTCTTTTACCGTGGTAAAGACGGATGAGGAAATTGTTATTTCTAGGGGGCTGCTTGAGAAAAGGAGGCTGACTATCCCCATTCATAAAGTACAAGGTATTAGGATCATGGAAAATCTGGTTCGAAAGCCATTGGGGTTGGCGACAGTTTACCTGGAGTATGCAGGTGGCAGTGTGGAAGATAAAGAAAGTTTATCTATCATGCTGTTCCCCTTAATCAAAAGGAAGCATTTACATGGTAAAATCCAAGAAATTTTACCGGTTTATCAAACAGTGACGGAAATGACACCTCTACCTAAGCGTGCTTATTTCCGGTATGTATTACGTAAAGGTATCTATATCATCCCAATTATCGGTGCCATGGGTTGGTTTTTCAGACCATGGGGGTTTCTCTCACTGTTGCTTATTCCGTTTGCGTTCGTTTGGGCTTATCAGCAATACAGAGATGCCGGGTGGAGTATTGAGGGGAATTTGTTGCTTTTATGCCGTCGTTTTCTTTCTAAAGAGACTTTGATTATGCAGAGAAACAGGATTCAATCAATCACATATAAAAAGAGTTGGTTCCAGAAACGTAAAGAACTAGCAACTATTTCTGCTTCGATTAAATCAGGAGTCGGCTCTCGAGTCGGTATGGTAGTGGATGTAGAAGAAAAAGATTGTCAAATAATTAAATCTTGGTTTTTACCAAAAAAAGCAGTCGACTCCCGATGATAAAATAGGAAGAGTCGGCTGTTTGTCCTACCATTTATTTCTCCAATATAAAGGAGCAGTTATAACTCCAGTTCCTAGACCCGCTAAGTGTCCGACAACGTTTATTTGCGGTTGAATAAATGTCATAATAATTGCGATGCCAGTTAGGGTATAAACCGTATTTTTTTCGTTGTTAGAAAAATAACTTTTATTAAACATCACAAGGTAGAGGAAGAAACCGAGTAAGCCAAAAATTGCACCGCTTGCACCAACGTGGCTATAAGTTAGTGGCTTAATTAAGAAGGTTGCAACGTTCGCGAGGATACCGGTTGCTAAAAAAAAGATCGTGAATTTATAGGAGCCCAGAAATTTCTCAAGTGATGGACCAAAGATGGCAAGTGAGATTCCATTAAAAAGTAAATGTGAAAAGGTGGTATGTAAAAATATTGGTGTAATCATGCGCCACCATTGTCCATCAGCGATGTATAAGTTCACACCTGTACCATAATAAAAAAGTACATTGCCGGGAAATATCGGGAAAAGGACGAGAACAAAAACAAGCATCATAATAAGAATGAGCACAGTTACGGCCCGGTAGGAAGTAGTGTATTCACGAAAACTTTCAGTTCTTGTAAACATAATTTCCTCCTTATCATTAAGATTTTAATTACATATAATATCATCATTTTTTGGTAAAAGGGTCTTTCTAATACTATGCAGAATATTAATTAATAGAAGAGGTGTCAAAGTGATTAAAGGAATAGGCGTGGACATTACTGAGTTGGGCAGAATGGAAACATTGATCAAGCGGCAACCCCGTTTTAAGAACCGCATATTAACTGACAGAGAAATTTTGATATACGAAAAATTAAATGGAAGAAGAAAGATTGAGTATTTTGCTGGCCGTTTTGCTGCAAAGGAGGCTTTTTCAAAAGCGTACGGTACTGGGATTGGTAAACACTTGTCTTTTCTGGATATTGAAGTCATCACGGATGATAAAGGTAAACCGTTGATTTCAAAGCCGTTTTCTGAGGGGGTTCACCTCTCAATTAGCCACAGCCGTGAATATGCGGTAGCTCAAGTCGTAATTGAAAGGATGAACTGAGTTTGTCTTATCGGGTCATAAACCTCAAGGTTGTCTCATATACATTTAGTGCTATAGGGAGACAAGGCCCGGTAAAAGGTACATGGCAGAGTAGGTGCTCTCGAAAAGATTTTAGCGGGATCAAAATGATCCTTTTCTAAAATGCTGAGGAATGTAAGACATCAGTCGAGCCAATGTCCGGATCCTGCCTTTTCCTCTCCCTTTTACGTTCAAATGACAAAAAGGGGTTGAAAAGATGAAGAAGATGTTAATGCTTTTTGCAGGGATCATGCTCTTGCTTGCTCTTTCTGCTTGCGGCCAAAAATCACAAGGTGATGTAGTGAGTGAACTGAATGACAAGCTTGGAGAAATGAAGGGGTATAAAGCTAATGCGAAAATGACACTGAAGATGGGGACGGAGCCTCAAGTATATAATGTGGAAATCTGGCATAAAGACCCTTCTTTTTATCGCGTAAACTTAAAAAATGAAGAGAAGGATCAAAGTCAGATGATCTTGAAAAATGATGATGGTGTGTATGTATTGACACCTGCTTTGAATAAAAGCTTTAAATTTCAAAGTGAGTGGCCGGAGAACAGTAGCCAGGCCTATTTGTTTGAGTCGTTAGTGAAAGACATTACGGAAGATAAGAGTGCGACTTATAAAGAAACAGATAAACACTATGTTTTTGAGACAAAAACACGCTATCAAAACAATAAAATGCTACCTTTTCAAGAGATTACTATAAACAAAAAGGACCTATCTCCAGTGAGTGTTAAAGTCATGGACCCTGATAAGACTGCATTAGTCCTTGTGGAATTTTCTAAAGTGAAATTCGATACGAATTTTGATAAAGATGCATTTGATATGAAAAAGAACATGACAAGTGCACAACTTGAAGCCCCTGTCATGGCAGAAGTCCAAGATGAAGGGTTTGCGGTTAAATATCCTGAAGCTATTAATGGGATGAACTTAACGGAAGAAAAAGAAATTGCAACCGAAAAGGGAGACCGTATCATTTTGACATATGAGGGCACAAAAAGTTTTACATTGGTTCAGGAGAAAGCTGAGGTAGTACAGACGTCAGTTTCCACTAATGTGAATGGAGAACCGGTTGATTTAGGATACACAGTTGGAGCAATGACGGGAAATACGATTGCATGGACTTTTGAAGGTGTAGATTACATGCTTGCATCAAAGGACTTAACCCAGGAAGAGATGATAGAAGTCGCCCGTTCAGTTGGGGGGGACCCTGTTAAATAGTAGTTCATAGCCGAGCTGATGTTTCCCGCCGCCTTTTAAGGTTCTCCTCTGAAGGATAGGCGGGAAAGCGGCTTGTTATACTGTTAAATTATTTGATTGGAGCGGCTTGTTATTTTTGTGAAAATAGCGTCATGGTAAAAAAGCACTTTAACTTTCTATCCCTTGGTTATAGAATGGTCTATAATAAAAGGCAAACTTCGATACTGAGAAGAAATCTTATTGCGAGTGTAAGAAAGAAGGAACATGGTTTGGAAACAAAAATATTTCACCGAGATACATGGGCAGAAGTAAATTTAGATAACATTTATGGAAATATCATTTCTATGAAAAAAAGGCTGCCATCCGGCATTAGTCTTTTTGCTGTTGTAAAAGCAAATGCGTATGGACACGGAGATTTTGAAGTGGCTCAAACGGCGCTTGAAGCAGGGGCGGATTTTTTAAGTGTTGCATTTGTAGATGAGGCTCTGGCTTTACGGAAAAAGGGAATTTCAGCACCGATTCTAGTACTTGGGGCCTCAAGGCCTGAAAGTGCAGGACTTGCCGCTGAACAGGGTATTTCGTTGACGGTTTTTGATGTAACCTGGTTGGAAAGAGCAAAGGAAAATCTTAAACCAGGTCAAATTCTACAAGTTCATGTGAAAGTGGATAGTGGTATGGGGAGAATTGGGATTCGTGATAAAGACCAGCTCACGAAGGTGGAGAGCTTGCTTAATCAAGAAGCGTGTTTCAACTTTCAAGGGATATTTACTCATTTCGCCACAGCAGATGAACTAAAGACCGACTATTATGAAAAACAACTTGAGGTATTTAAAGGAATGCTTTCAACCTTGATTAGACGACCTGAATATATTCATGCCGCTAATAGCGCAGCATCTTTAAGGTTTACTGATCCTGAATGGAATGCAGTAAGGATGGGGATTTCCATGTATGGTCTAAGTCCCTCAATGGAAATGCTCACAATTTTACCGTTTCCGCTAAAACAAGCCATATCATTGAAAACGAAGATGGTCGCAGTAAAGCAACTAGTTAAGGGTGAAAGTGTGAGCTACGGAGCGACTTATACTGCTCAAGGAAATGAATGGATTGCCACATTGCCAATAGGGTATGCTGATGGCTGGATACGAAAGCTTCAAGGACAGGAAGTTATTGTAGAGGGGCGAAGAGTGCCAATAGTCGGCAGGATTTGTATGGATCAATGCATGATTAAACTACCTGAATCTTTCCCAGTAGGAACAGAGGTTACGCTTATTGGAGATAGTGGAAATGAATCGGTTTCTGTTGATGAGATAGCAGCAAAGCTAGAAACAATTAATTATGAAGTAACTTGTATGATAGGTGCGAGGGTCCCTCGCACATATATAAAAGACAATCTTTTAAATCATGTACGTAACTTTATTTTAGAATAATTAGATTGTAAAAAAATCCTAAGATTGTGAATAAGATTTCCTTTATTATGCTGATAATAGGATTGAGAATAGAATATACTCTTTGCAGATAGGCATTTTAATGGTAATATTGAAAAGGATATATAATAAAGGTGTGTAGTGATGGTGGAGGTGTATGTTTGTGTCTGAATCCAGCGCAACAAGAGAGATATTAATTCGATTACCTCAAAATTTTTTAACAGAGTTAGATGGGTATGCGAGTGAAGAAAATGTTAATCGCAGTGAATTTATTTATCGTGCCACAAAAATGTATCTTCGCGAACGTAAAAAGAAAGAGTTTCGTGAATCGATGAAACGCGGTTATATTGAAATGGCGGCCATTAATTTAACGATTGCTTCTGAAGCCTTTCAGGCTGAATTCGAGGCTGGGCATTGCGTTGAACGATTAGTTAGCGGAGGCTGAGCCATTGATTGTTGTTAAGCGTGGTGACGTATACTTCGCAGACCTTTCCCCGGTAGTCGGTTCAGAACAGGGTGGAACACGTCCGGTACTCATTCTACAAAACGATATTGGTAATCGCTTTAGTCCGACTGTGATTGTGGCAGCCATTACAGCTCAAATTCAAAAAGCGAAGTTGCCTACACATGTTGAGATTAATGCTAAAAAGTACGGATTCGAACGAGATTCCGTTATTTTATTAGAACAGATCCGGACAATTGATAAGCAGCGTTTAACTGATAAAATTACGCATCTTGACGAACCTATGATGCAAAAAGTCAATGAAGCTTTGCAAATTAGCTTAGGACTCATTGAGTTTTAGAGAAAATTTTTCCCGCTATTACGGGCGTTATTATAATACAAATTATTCTTTCTAATATTTTAGATGACACGATTCCTACATTAGTGGGAATCGTGTTTTTTTTGAATTATAGCATTTGTCGGTTCAGTGTATTATTCTCCTGTAATCTTTTTCTTTCTAATAGGATTTGTATAAGAAGAATTAATGCAGTAAAGGTAGTCCCTCTCATTTTATTCTTTAATAATGGATGGAACGGATAAATTATGTATGTACTACCCCTTTCAGCAGGAAATAAAAAAAATTAACGAATAAATGATGAATAATAGAATGTTTATATAAATTTTTCCTCTTCTAATTTTTCTTTGAATAATGTTTTCAAATTCGATTTTCGGGTAAAAAGGTATGTTGTAAATAATAAAATAGAACAAACAAAGATATTGGGGAAGAACGGTAAAAACCCTTGGTGGTGTTACATTACAGTTCGATAACATCCTTGTGACGAGGACGGGAAAACATAGGAATTGTGTTAGAATGGGAGGATATTATGAATCAATTGGTTTACGATTTTATTAAGCAAAATCAAGATTACATCCTAACTGAGTGGATGGATATCATGAAGGAAAGTACGGACGAAAGATTAATTAAAGTTGTCTCTGATCAGATGTTTACACAAACGAGTAGTGAATTTATAGATATGATTATCACGCATGTTGATAGTAAAAACAGGGAATTTACCTTGAAGCTTTCTGATTTTGCTGAGAAAGTCGTCCAATTGGGATGGCCGCTTACCTTTGTGAATGAAGGACTTCATAAATTCACGTTAATTGTCATTAATGGAATGGTTGAAAAAGGCATTGTAACTCCTGGAAATCAAGTGGACCTTGTTAACCATTTGGATAAGTGGTCCACTCCAATAAATAATGAAATAGTCAATATATATACCCAAACTTGGGAAAGAACTGTCTCGTTGCAAAAAATAGCCTTGCAAGAAATCTCGGCGCCACTTATTCCTGTATTGGAAGGTATTACGGTTATGCCGCTAATTGGTACAATTGATACAGAGCGGGCGAAACAGATAATGGAAAATCTGTTGACTGGCGTTGTTAAGCATAGGTCTGAAGTCGTTCTTATTGATATAACAGGAGTTCCGGTTGTGGATACAATGGTTGCCCATCATATTATTCAGGCAGCAGAAGCAGTCCGATTAGTGGGGGCGAAATGCATACTTTGCGGCATTCGCCCTGAAATCGCCCAAACTATTGTGAACCTTGGAATTAATTTAAATGAAGTGATTACAAAGAATACATTGGAAAAAGGAATTGAAGTTGCTTTGGAATTAACGAGCCGTATGATCGTAAAGGTGGAGGGATAAGTATGAGGATTCCGATATTAAAGCTTTATGACTGCTTGTTAGTCTCTATACAGTGGGAATTGGATGATATGACAGCCCTTCAATTTCAAGAGGATTTACTTCATAAGATACACGAAACAAGCGCGAATGGAGTTGTCATTGATATTACATCAATTGATTTTATAGATTCTTTTATCGCAAAGGTATTAGGCGATGTTTTTAGTATGTCAAAGCTTATGGGAGCCAAGGTTGTAATTACAGGAATCCAGCCCGCTGTTGCAATAACATTAATTGAACTGGGAATAAGTCTCGATGATGTTCTGACAGCATTAGATTTAGAGAAAGGCCTGGAGAAATTACAACAGGAACTGGGGGATTAAAGAATGGAGTTCCAATCCTGCGTGAAAATCATAAATGAATGGGACATTGTAGCTGCAAGGCAGCTCGGAAGAAATGTCGCTAAAGAGTTGGGATTCGGTACGATAGACCAGGCTAGAATCACAACGGCTATAAGCGAATTGGCCCGAAATATATATCTATATGCTGGACAAGGCAGTGTAAGCATAGAAAAGCTAAATATAAATGGAAAGTCAGGATTGAAAATAATTGCAGAAGACCAGGGGCCGGGAATAGAGGATATTCGCAAGGTCATGGAAGATGGATACACCACTTCAGGGGGACTGGGTGCAGGCCTTCCTGGAGCCAAACGTTTAATGGATGATTTCGATATTGAATCGATACCAGGTGAAGGGACTAAGATTGTCGCAACCAAATGGCTCCGTTAGGGGGGACTATGGATATTAGAGAAAATATGGAGAAAAAGTATTATGAGGCGCTTTCTACCTATCTTAAAGACCAAAATGAGCAGGCGCTTTATCAAGGTCAAAAAATCAGCCGCCTAAATATTAAATACAATATATCTCCAGAAGAAATTATCAGTATGCATAAAAATAACTTAATCGAGTTATACCCGGATTTACCGGAGAAAGTAATGGATTCTTTCGATTTTCTGCTTGAAGTCATGATGGGCTACGGTATTGCATATCGTGAACATCAGAGCCTTAGACATCAACAGCAGGAACTAAAAACGGAGATAGAGATTGCAGCAAATGTCCAACATACGCTTTTAGAAACGAAGATACCGGATATCAAAGGCCTGGAAATTGGGGTGATTAGTGTTCCTGCTAGGCAAATGAATGGAGATTATTATCACTTTGTTCAGGATGAATATGAGCGCATCGGAGTAGGAATTGCGGATGTAATAGGGAAAGGGATCCCTGCGGCCTTGTGCATGTCAATGATTAAATATGCGATGGATAGTCTTCCTGAACATAGGCATGAACCGAATAGTGTGCTAGAGAGTTTAAATCGTGTTGTAGAGCACAATGTTGATCCAAGTATGTTTATTACGATGTTCTATGGATTATATGACCCTCATGACAAGCAATTTTCCTATGCTTCAGCTGGCCATGAGCCAGGATTTTACTATGACGCCGCTACAGGGACTTTTAGTGATTTAGATGCAAAAGGTTTACTGCTGGGTGTAGATAAAAAAACAAGGTATCGACAATATGAAAAAACAGTTAATCCGGGAGATATGATCATTTTGTTGTCGGATGGAGTAACAGAGTGCCGAACAAATGATGGTTTTATAGAACGGGAAACACTCATTGATTTTATCCAAAAGAATATGCATTTACATGCACAGGAAATAGTAAATAATATATATAAACAATTGGAGAGAATGCAGAACTTTCAACTAAGGGATGATTTTACATTAATAATTTTAAAATCAAATGTTTAGTATATTTTCTTCGGGGTATAGATATAAAAATGAAGAGGATATAAAGAGGTGGGTCAAGGATGAATATAACGGTAGATGTTAATGAACTAAATACGGAATTTATTGTGAAACTAAAAGGTGAAATTGACGCCTATACTGCACCGAAACTAAGAGAATCACTATTTCCAATTTCAGAGCAGGACAATGTTTCGATTATTATTGATTTAACTGAAGTTTCCTATATGGACAGTACCGGATTGGGGGTATTCGTTGGTGCGTTTAAAAGTGTAAGAGCACATAATGGCGAATTTACCTTGATTGGCTTATCAGAAAGGTTACGACGATTATTTGATATTACTGGTCTTGCAGATATTATTGATATTAAAAGTGGTACAGAGGGTGGGTTAGAATGAGTCAAGTATATGATTACATTGAAATGAAAATACCTGCAAAACCGGAATTCATCGGTGTCATCCGTTTAACACTTTCTGGGATAGGTAGTCGGATGGGATTTGCGTATGATGAAATTGAGGATTTGAAAATCGCTACCAGTGAAGCTTGTACAAATGCGGTACAGCATGCATATAAAGATCTTGAAAAAGGCGAAGTGAAAGTAAGTTTTGGGCTTTATCCTGACCGCCTAGAGGTCATGGTTTCTGATAGTGGAAAGAGCTGTAATTTCGAAGAGGTTCGTCAAGGACTCGGTCCATATGAGCATGGGCAAAAAGTTGAACTCTTGAGAGAAGGAGGCTTGGGTCTTTACCTCATTGAAACTTTGATGGATGATGTGAAAATTCATCAGCATGACGGGGTTACAGTTTTTATGACTAAGTTTTTAGAAGGAGAGCAGGTGGAGATGGATGCAAAAACAGTCTCAACCTAATCAGGCACAAAAAGAACAAGTTAATGAATGGATTAGAGCCTATCAGCAGAATCAAGATGATGAAGCGCAAAGCAATCTAGTAATTCATTATAAAAGTTTGGTTGAAACAATCTCTCGTAAATATGCAAAGGGGAGATCATTTCAAGAAGATATCGCTCAGGTCGGTATGATTGGTTTATTAGGTGCCATTCGACGATATGATGAATCTTTTGGTAAAAGCTTTGAGGCTTTTGCGGTTCCTACTATTATCGGGGAAATCAAAAGGTTTTTGCGTGACAAAACATGGAGTGTCCATGTACCAAGAAGAATAAAAGAACTTGGTCCGAAAATCAGAGTGACAGTCGAGGAATTGACGACGACTCTGCATCGTTCACCAAGAATAGATGAAATAGCTGATAGTATAGGAGTAACAGAAGAAGAAGTCTTAGAAGCAATGGAAATGGGGAAAAGCTATCAGGCTTTATCTGTTGATCATTCTATTGAGGCAGATTCTGATGGTGGTACGGTTACATTGCTAGATATAATTGGGAATTTAGATGAAGGTTTTGAAAAAGTCAATCAGCGCCTAGTACTTGAAAAGGTACTGCATGTACTAAGTGATCGTGAAAAGCTGATTATTCAACACACTTATTTAGAAAATTTAAGTCAAAAAGAAGCTGGGGATAAACTTGGTATTTCACAAATGCATGTATCGAGACTCCAGCGCCGCGCAATCAAGAAACTTCAAGAAGCTATTAATGCAGAAAACTCGGAGTTAATTTAGTGATTAAAAACATACTACGAGAAGAGAAAATAGAAGTCCTTGTCTCTCAATCCTCTAAAAACGGAATGATTTATTGTGGTGATGATTACTTTTTTCTTCATACGAAGGAATACTTTGTTTGTATATTAGCGGATGGCCTAGGTAGCGGAAAAGCTGCTTATGAATCCTCCCATGCCGTAATAGAGGAAGTAAAACGTAACCATGAGTTAGATGTTGAGTTGCTAATGGAGGTCTGTAATCGAGTTTTAATCGATAAGCGGGGAGCGGCCGTTTCTATTTTGAAAATCTATTATGAAAAGAATGAGTTCGTATACAGTTCGGTAGGGAACATTCGCTTTTTCCTGTACAATCCAGACGACGATAAGCTGGTTTACCCCCTACCTGTAACCGGGTATTTATCCGGTAGGAAGCAAAAGTATAGAACGCAGAGATTCAAATATGAACCAAATGCCAAATTCATTCTTCATTCAGATGGGTTGGAACTTAAGGGAGCTAAATCGTACTTGAAGAGGTTCGTCCCTATCGATAAAAACGCTCGTTGTATTTTAGAAAGCAGCCCAGTAACTGCGGATGATACTACCTTCATTTTAGGAAGCTTACTTTCGTCGTAATTCGGAAGTGAGCTTTTTTGTATTGGATTCGCAACTTCATCTCTCATTTGCTAGACTATACATATCGGGATAAAAAGGTTGGAGGTAATAAATTTGATAGTAGTAGAAGATTCATTAAAAGAATTAATTAAACAAATATCTAATGAGTTAACTTTGAAAAATCATCAAGTGCAAAATGTCATACAGATGCTTCAAGATGGTAATACCGTTCCTTTTATTGCTCGTTATCGAAAAGAAATGACGGGTTCACTAGATGAAGTGCAGATTCGTTCTATTATGGAAAGATGGAACTATCTAGAAAACCTTGGGCAGAGAAAAGTGGAAGTTACACGCTCGATTAGTGAACAGGGTAAATTGACAGAAGAATTAAAGTTGCAAATTGAAAAGGCGACAAAGCTGCAGGAAGTGGAAGATTTATACCGACCTTTTAAGCAAAAAAGGAGAACCAAAGCAACTGTGGCTAAAGAGAAAGGCCTTGAACCACTTGCGATTTGGCTTCTTGAATGTCAAGTTCATGCTTCAGTTAGTGGGAAAGCTGCCGAGTTCATATCAGAAGAAAAAGAAGTTCCTTCTATTGAAGAGGCAATTGCGGGTGCGCAGGATATTATTGCTGAACTTATTTCTGATGATGCTGAATTGAGGAAGTGGATAAGGGCTGAGATTTTTAAAGCGGGAAAATTGTTCTCCATTGTGAAAAATGAAGAAAAGGACGAAAAAAAAATCTTCGAAATGTACTATGAATATGAAGAGCCTGTCCAAAAAATCGTCCCACATCGTGTCTTAGCACTTAATAGAGGTGAAAAGGAAGAGGTTCTACGAATATCTATTCAGCCTCGGACAGAAATCATTATTAGTTATTTGGAACGGAAAATCATTAAAAATAATCAATCCGAAGCGGCAGGGTTGATTAAGGAAGCGATTGAAGACGGACTTAAGCGTCTAATCATGCCTTCTGTAGAAAGGGAAATAAGAAAAGAGCTAACGGAAAAAGCAGAAGATCAAGCTATCCATATTTTCTCGGAAAATCTTCGCAATCTTCTCTTACAGCCTCCTCTTAAAGGGAAAGTGGTCCTTGCTCTAGATCCAGCCTATCGGACAGGTTGTAAGTTGGCTGTTATTGATGAAACAGGCAAAGTACTGGATATTAGTGTAATCTACCCACATCCTCCTGCTGCGAAGTTTGAATCTGCTCGTGAAAAAACAATTGAAATTCTTCAGCGATTCGCAGTGGAGATTGTGGCAATAGGTAACGGAACGGCATCTCGTGAATCGGAGCAATTTATTGCAGATATTTTAAAAGAAGTGAAAGGGAACATTTCTTATATAATTGTTAATGAAGCAGGTGCCAGTGTGTATTCAGCATCTGATATTGCTCGTGAAGAGTTTCCGGATCTTCAAGTTGAACAGAGAAGTGCAGTGTCAATAGGGAGAAGACTGCAAGATCCACTTGCGGAACTTGTTAAAATCGATCCTCAATCCGTAGGAGTAGGTCAGTATCAGCACGATGTTTCTCAGAAAAAGTTATCAGAATCCCTTACTTTTGTTGTTGAAACGGCTGTTAACCAAGTTGGGGTGAACGTCAATACAGCTTCGTCATCTCTATTACAATATGTAGCTGGGTTATCAAAATCTGTTGCTCAAAATATAGTGAAGAAAAGGGAAGAAGAAGGGAAGTTTTCAAGCAGGAAGGAATTAAAGAAAATTCCTCGGCTTGGTGCTAAAACGTACGAACAGTGCATAGGTTTTTTGCGTATTATTAATGGCAATGAACCTTTGGATCAAACCGCGATCCATCCGGAGAACTACGGGGCCGTGAATAAACTGTTAAAGAAAATGGGATTCACGTCTGAAGACTTAGGCAGTGATGTTTTGAATAAAGAGTTAGTCAAATTAAACCCACCAGATTTAGTGAATGAATTGGAAATTGGAGAAATCACGATTAAGGACATTATTGATGATTTAATGAAGCCGGGAAGAGACCCTAGAGATGAACTATCAAAACCTCTGCTTAAGCAAGATGTGCTAAAAATGGAGGATTTAAAAACCGGAATGGAATTACAAGGTACAGTAAGGAATGTTGTAGACTTCGGTGCGTTTGTGGACATCGGTGTCAAACAGGACGGGCTGGTGCATATTTCTAAGCTAAGCAACCGATTTGTAAAGCACCCATTAGATGTAGTTGCTGTAGGGGATGTTGTAACAGTTTGGGTCGAGAAGGTGGACTCTCAAAAGCAAAGGGTATCTTTAACGATGCTGCAGCCTAAAGATCAAGATTAGGTAATATAAACTCCTTCTATATAGAAGGGGTTTTTTATTACGGTAAGACAAGTAATGCTTCTTTATCTATTAGTGATTGGTTTAAATGGAGGTTATAATCGAAGACTTTCTTTTTTTTGGTAAAAAAACCAGCATTGATTCAACATCTTCACCTGATAATAATCCTTTTCATAAAAGGCTTTACGAATTTGATTTTGGAACCAATTAGGCATAGCGCTTACCTCCAGTAGTTTTCTATTGTTTTATTAGTCTATGTTATAATGGGTTGTCATGTTACCAAGGAAAGGGAGGGGGAAGATGGATAATCAGCAATTGCAAAAATTAGTTGAAGATATTTCGAGGAAAGACTTTCAAAAGGACTTTAGACATCTAGCCTGTTTTAATCCACGCCTTCGAACGACGGGAGGAAGGTACTTGCTGCGTTCACATAATATAGAAATTAACAAGAAGTATTTTGATGAACGTGGAGTTGAAGAATTGATAGGAATCATAAAGCATGAATTGTGCCATTATCACCTCCACCTTGAGAAGAAAGGATATCAGCATCGTGATTCTGACTTTAAGCGTTTACTCGAAAAAGTTGGAGCCCCAAGATTTTGCGCGCCACTACCGTCAAACCAGTTAAAAAGAAAAATGAATACTATTCAATATAGATGTGAAAACTGTCAGGAGTTATATTTAAGAAAGAAGCGTATTGATACCACTCGGTTTGTCTGTGGTAAGTGTCGTGGAACCCTGATTTACCAAGGGTTTAAGGAAAAAGAAACAAATAAATAAAAAAAAACAAAAGAACCCTTGACTTTATGTTGGAACCTCCTTATAATCATAAGAGTCGACAAGATAACAACTTGTTCTTCACGACAACCACTAAGGTCCTTGAGCGTAAATAAGGAACCCAATTTTCATTATTCCGCAGTAGCTCAGTGGTAGAGCATTCGGCTGTTAACCGAACGGTCGTAGGTTCGAGTCCTACCTGCGGAGCCATTTTTTTGGGGAAGTACTCAAGAGGCTGAAGAGGCGCCCCTGCTAAGGGTGTAGGTCGCGTAAGCGGCGCGAGGGTTCAAATCCCTCCTTCTCCGCCAGCTATACATTCATTTTATCACGGCCCATTGGTCAAGCGGTTAAGACACCGCCCTTTCACGGCGGTAACACGGGTTCGAATCCCGTATGGGTCACTATCTTTTACATTATTAAATTACTGGTCCCGTGGTGTAGCGGTTAACATGCCTGCCTGTCACGCAGGAGATCGCGGGTTCGATTCCCGTCGGGACCGCCATTTATTTATTTTAAAAAACACTTGCTAGAATTAAGTTATTGTGATATAATATTAACCTGGCTGTTAATTAGTAATTGATTATTGGGCTATAGCCAAGCGGTAAGGCAACGGATTTTGATTCCGTCATGCGAAGGTTCGATCCCTTCTAGCCCAGCCATTTTATTTAGAGCCATTAGCTCAGTTGGTAGAGCATCTGACTTTTAATCAGAGGGTCGAAGGTTCGAATCCTTCATGGCTCACCATTTTATTTCGCGGGTGTGGCGGAATTGGCAGACGCACCAGACTTAGGATCTGGCGCCGCAAGGCGTGGGGGTTCAAGTCCCTTCACCCGCACTGATAATTTTCTTCTTGACAACAAGTTGAAAAGGTGTTAAACTTACAAAGTCGCTTTCGCGGTCGTGGCGGAATGGCAGACGCGCTAGGTTGAGGGCCTAGTGGGGGAAACCCCGTGGAGGTTCAAATCCTCTCGGCCGCACCAATAACATCATAGAAATTAGCGCCCGTAGCTCAATTGGATAGAGCATCTGACTACGAATCAGAAGGTTGTAGGTTCGACTCCCGCCGGGCGCACCATATTTACGGGAAGTAGCTCAGCTTGGTAGAGCACTTGGTTTGGGACCAAGGGGTCGCAGGTTCGAATCCTGTCTTCCCGACCATTATTTCTCTGGAATACTTTAAAAATTAAAATGCGGGTGTAGTTTAGTGGTAAAACCTCAGCCTTCCAAGCTGATGATGAGAGTTCGATTCTCTTCACCCGCTCCATTATTGCTCTTTGAAAACTGAACAAAACAAAGCGCCAACGTTAATTTTTAAGTGAGCACACACTATTAAAAAAGCAAAATGAGCAAGTCAAACATTT
>NZ_JBNNTG010000044.1:0-34094 GCF_050278525.1 Peribacillus sp. NPDC096540
ATTTCTTATTATCTTTTAACAAGAAAAGAAATGTATGTAGACTTAGGCGAAGATTATTTTGATAAGCAAAAGCAAGCTTCCATTGTACGAAATTCGGTCCGAAGGTTAGAAAACTTAGGATATACCGTAAATATATCAGAAGCATCCTAACCACCGATTAATTCTAAGAGAACTTTTATAGGGCGCTGCTCTTTTTCAAAAAAATTGAAGCTTGCGTTTTATTTAATATGGTCTTTTTTCTGATTATTAGTGTTTAATTTTCATGGTAGTTTAAGTACAATTACTCACAATCTTGCTATTACATATAAAAAAAGAGTTGCCGAGCAACTCCTTACTCAGCACCTGAACCCTTGGTTAATAAGAAAAAAGAATGTCTAGAGTAACTTTCATTCAAATTCAAATTTTACAGGTCTTAAAAATAAATCTTTTAATGTTTCTTTTGCATTTTTATTTTCGAATATTATCTCATATAAAGCATTACAAATTGGAAGTTGAACGTTATATTCTATGGATAATTCTCTTAGTGCCTTTACGGTTGCAACACCTTCTGCTAATTTCCCATAGCTTTCTCCTTCAACTAATACTTGTCCAAATTTTCTATTATGGCTGTGTACTGAGAATAATGTTGCCTCAAAGTCACCTAAATGACTTAATCCATATACAGTTACATCATTTCCTCCCATTGCTCTAACTAATCGAGAAATTTCTCTTGTCCCCCTTGCCATAAGTGAGCCTTTTAAACTGCTATAATTTAAGCCATCTAACATTCCTGCTGCTATACCCATAACATTTTTTGCAGCAGCTCCAATTTCATTTCCAATAAGGTCTTGTCCATAGTAAAACCTAATTAAATCACTATTCAACTCTTGTACAATTTTTTTAGTTACTTCAGTATGTTCAGAACCTATAACCATACAATTAGGTATATTATTTACAAAATCTTGTACGTGTCCTGGTCCTACCCATACTGCTGTATTTATATTTTTTCCAACCTCTTCCTCAAATACTTGAGAAAGTCTTTTTCCACTATTAGCTTCTAATCCTTTCATACATAAAATGAATGTTTTACCTTGTAATTCATTAATTGAACTTAATTGATTTGCAAATGAACGTAATTCTTGAGCACTAATAGAAATGATAATCATTTCAGCAAATGATATTGCTTTTTCTAATGAACTACTTAGTTCTATTTCATCTGGTAATTGAAGGTAATCGTTTTTTCTGGTTTCTATTAATCCAGCGAAATTCTTTGAATCTTCTCGCCCCCATAGCATTACATTATGTCCAACTTTATTAACATACCAAGCTAAAAAAGTTCCCCAACGTCCACATCCTAAAACTGAAATATTCATTATTTCACCCTCATTTTTTTAAAAATTTCTTCATTCTCAATTCAATATTTGCTCTGTTTAGAAAAGGTCTCCACTATTTTTAATATAACATCAGGTTTATATTCGACTAACTAAACAAAATAACCTTCCTCTGTTGCAGACCTAAACATTCCTTATAGAACTAAACTGCCCCTTTAGTGCCATAAGAAAAGGCTGCCGAAGCAACCCAAGTTAATGAACTAACGCACCCGTTAGTTCTATAAAAGAATCGCGCCCTTTAACGGAACAACTCTATTAGGGGTACAGCCAACATTTTGACATAAAACCCACGCTAATACATTTTTTGGAAACAAAAAGTCGTTTTCTCCTACGCTAAGGGAAAACGGCTTCTTTTTATCTTGTCTGTCTTATTCTAAAAGTCGATTCATTTTCGTACAGAATTGCTTGTTTAACTAAAGCACCCGTTAGCTTAACATCAAAAAAATAAAACAGGCCTCAATTATTTATTTTATTCATATTCCATAACCCAATATTTTTCTTCTGGTTTACCTTCTTCAACAACTTTCTTCCAACCATTATTCTCATAAAACTTCATCGCTTTTTGATTTTCAGATACACATTTCAATCTTAATGGTTTATTCATTTTTTCTATGGATGCATTAACCAATTGGCCACCAACGCCTTTACCCAAGAAATCAGGGTGAACAAATAAATTATGTATAAAATTATCTGGCAAGTACAAAGACGCAAATCCAAGGATATGAGTATTTTCCTCTGCTAAAATTATATACTCACCTACAGTATGCTTATCAAAGTCTTCTAAAGTCATTTCTTCTATATCTGCCCAATGAAAACTTTTACGACGAGATTCTAAGTATATCAGTCTTAAATCAGGGTAATCTAATTCACTTGCTAACCTAATATTCATATTTTCACTCTCACTTTCTTTTATATAAATAATAACATAATTTTCAATCTATATATTTTAGTTTTAAATCAAGGTTTTCCTTCTTACACTAAACTGCCCCGATAGTTGCATAAAGAAAAAGCTGCTTTAAAGATAGCTCCGATCTTCAGCTAACGCACCTGTTAGTTCTATAATAAAAGCGATTCTTATTAAAGAATCGCGCCCGATAGCTAAAGACCGTTATATTTATTGGCTCCATTTTTTACTTTATTAGATTTTAAAGTTGGCAAAGCATTATACACACTTATCGCAAAATAATAGAGTAAAACCATGTTCAAAGCATCATTTATAGGAACAGGGGTACCATCAAGTTTAAAAACATAAAATAATACATATACCCCCACAAATATTATTGGATAAATGATGTATTGATAGATAAAATTTTTTATAAACATATTAGTTATCGCATCGCTTTCTTTATTTACTTTAAAAAACAAATCCTTAGAACCTTTTTCTTTTTATCATCTAATTTCATATTGCAGGTAGACTCCTTAATGAAGATAATTAAGTTGATTTTACCATAAAAAACCACATTCGTTCTTCAACTAACCTGCCCCGTTAGTGCCATAAGAAAAAGGCTGCCGCAGCAACCCTTGTTAATGAACTAACGCACCCGTTAGTTCATTAAGAAAGGCGATTCTTATTAAAGAATCGGGCCCTTTAATGGAAGCATATTCATTTTTTCTTCATACTCTGCCTAACTACTTATAAACTGCATCCTATCAATCTTTTAAGATCTATGTTGCTTTTCTTACGTTAATAGAGAGCATTCTAAATAACAAAATAGATGCAATCAATGCGATGATCCCATTAATCAGGAATGAAACTTCAGCGCCAAATATCTGCCATAACAAACCTGTAAGCAAAGAAGCCGGAAATAGTCCAATCCCCGTAATCATGGCATAGAAACCAAGTGCAGTTCCCTTACTTTCTGGATTGGATATATCAGCAACCAGCGCCTTTTCAACTCCTTTAGTAAAAGCTGAATACAGCCCATATAACGTAAATAGAACGATTAGACCAATCGTTGTATTTACTTCCGCAAAACCAATATATACAAATCCATATAGCGCATATCCTACAGTTAGTATACCTCTTCGTCCGTATCGATCTGAAAACGCTCCGGAAATATATGAAAATAAAGACGCAGTAAGGTGAAAGAGTAGATATAATAATAGAACATTAGCAGTAGAAACTCCTAAATCTGCTGCTCTTAGTAAAAGAAACGAATTTGATGAATTAACAATAGTAAAGAGAAATACAATAAACAATAATTTTTTTACATTTGGATTTAGAAGTTTCAAGTCAAGTTTAGGTTTCGTGGTGGGTGAAATTTCTTTAAATACTGGTTCATACTTTCTTTCCTTTATGCCCAACAACAGTAACCAACCAATAATTACAGGGATTAAAGAATACAGGAAAACATCATGAAAGTTTTGATTTCCATTCATCTGTAATATAAAATAAGCAGCTCCGATCCCGATAGAAGCACCTAACATATCCATCATTTGATGTAATCCGAAAACTCTTCCTTGTTTATTTTTTCCTCCAGACTCAGATATAAGAGCATCTCTTGGAGCCGTTCGTATCCCTTTTCCCGTACGATCTATCAGTTTCCATATGAAAACGCCGACCCAAGAACTTGAAATAATCAAAGATATTCTTCCTAGACCTGATAAGCCATAACCAAACAAAGCAAACCCTTTTCTATTTTTCCGACGATCCGAACGACGACCAGAGAAAAATTTCAAAAAACTTGCCAAGGTTTCTGATAAACCATCTACAATCCCAATAATTAAAGGGCCTGACGAAGCAAGAAGAATTGGGATTAAAGGCGTCACCATATAAGTGCCCATATCTGTAAAAAGACTAACGAAGCTTAATATCCAAATGTTACTGTTTTTCAATTCGAAACCGCCCCTTAAAAATTAATTGCTGATAATCAGCTCCTGGTAATGCCTAAAGCACCCATTAGATCATTAAGGCTTATTGTAGAGTTGGCACAAACTGTGCGCTATATCGGCAAAAAAGAGGTCAGGACCACTATCCCGACCTCTTTTTTTAATACTCTACTCTTTGTTAAGCTACATTTTTTACCTCTCTTGTTCTGTTAGCAAATAGTTTTTCTTTAAGTGTAGGTATAATCATACCATCTACCCCATATCTTCCTGCATTCATAGCAGAAACAAGGATAAACATGGATAATAGAACAAGTTGTGGATTGGTACTTGTCGTGCCACTAAACAAATAAGAGAAGTTCATAACCAGACCAAAAAAGACAGCTGTTTTAGTGAAACAACCCAGCAATAAACCTATCCCGACGAGGAATTCTCCCCAAGGTACTAACGTATTGAATATCTCGACATTAGGAATGGCTACATTTTCAAGGAATGCAACCCACCATCCCTGAACAGCCGGATGATCTCCAGTCGAATTTGCCAACGCACCCTGTAAGAAACCAGAAGCATCAAATTGTCCGCCTGTTAACTTCCCCCAGCCAGCCATAACCCACGTATATCCGAGATACACACGTAACACAGCCAAAAGAATGGAGACATTTTTGTTAAGCTTTAAAAGATCAATAAACATACTTTTCCTCCCTATAATTAAAAAATAATGACTAGGAGATATAATAACACAACTGAAAACGATTTTCATTATCAATTATGTAAATATTATATAAATAATCTCAATCAAAAAAGTTCGTAAAAGTCTACTTTTGCGAACGGTAGCAACAATGCTATACCCCCATTTCGGAAATTTTTTTTATCCTATGAACAGAGATGGAGACTATTGTGTCATTTTCCTAATTAGAGCATAAGGTGATATTACCCATTTAATTAATTTCCTCCTTAAAAACAATTAAGGAGATGTCTTATGTCAGGTTGTGAATCAAGGTGTGAACCAGGGTGTGACGGCGGTTTTGGATTTGGTGGAGGTTTCGCCTTTATAGTCGTCTTGTTTATACTCTTAATCATTGTTGGAGCTAGCTTTGTTGGTGGTGGCTGCGGCTACGGAGGCTACGGCGGCGGTTACGGATATGGCGCCTGTTGTTAAAAATAGGATGAAAAAAGCCGACCTTTATTGGTCGGCTTCTTCAAATTTGATTCCTATTTCTGGGGAATGATAGCTATTTTGAGGACTCTAATTATGGTCCAGACGACAAAACGAGAAAAACTATGATAAATAATGCCCCGAATTTCCTACGCTTAGAATCTTCAAGGATCTCATATCTTAATGAACTAACGCACCCGTTAGTTGAAGAAGAAAAATCAAAAGCATTGTTTAATAGAGTCTATTTTAAAGAAGTAACAATCAAAAAAAGTTCGTAAAAGTGTACTTTTACGAACTTTTTTTGATAATGTAGGCGCTAGCTGTACAGACCGTGGTTATCGGTCCATTTAACTAGTTTTTGCAGCAAGTCTAAACCTATATCATCCAATGCTAGATTTCCGTCTTTATCTAGAGCTACTACGTCAATTATTAGGACATATAAAATTCTTCAAGGATTTTTCCGAATTTTCTTCTATGATATAACATCGGATCTTTCTTTTCATTTTCAATGTCTATAACTTCCCCTATCAAAATCAGATGGTCTCCTGCTTCCACTTTTTTGAACGTTTTACATTGCATAACCCCATAAGCACCTGAAATTATCGGAAGAGACTGCTCTGATAACTTCCAAACACAATTAGTAAAACGGTCCCGTTCTTTACTTGCAAACAATTTACAAAGTTCTGCTTGATCATCAGCTAATACATGTATAGCAAACTTGTCCGTTTTTTTGAAAATCTCATAAGAGGAAACTTTTTGATCTATTGACCACAAAACAAGCAAGGGATCTAAAGATACGGATGCAAATGAGTTTACAGTTAATCCAACAGGCGTACCATGCTCGTCGACTGTTGTTACTACGGTGACTCCAGTAGGGTAATTCCCCATTACCTCTTTGAAACGCGCGATTTGTTCTGAATGTATATTCATTATTTGATTTCTCCTTTTATTTCGCATAATTTTATTTTTAAAGATACTTTTTTCTTATCAAGCATGATATCAACCAGCGTATACCCATTTGGAAATTCCATCTTATTGCTTTCCAATTATTCTTCTAATCCGGATACAGGAAAATGAGTAGTTTTCAATCAAATCCCACCTTGCATGATCGGTTTCCATGACTAAGTGTACGTTGTTAGTTCATAAGATTTGAATAAAAAATTAAGGTTTTAGATAGTTATACTCAATTTCATTACCATCTTCTTTATATTCCACATGTAAATCATGGCCATTGAAATACCATAAATCAGCTTCTTCTATAAAAAACACAATCCCATCTTGTTCTCTTTGAACTGCGACATTGAATGGATGATCCATTGAGACCCCTAAAGAAAACCCGTCTTGTACAGGACTAGAACCTCCATATCTGGCATAAAATTTCACATAATATCCATCTTTCAATTCTATTTCTTCTTTGAACCAATTTACTGCTTGTCTGCTTATAACTAATTTCAACTCGATCCCCTCTTTAGATGAAAAATTTTAGATAGATTAATCACACATTTCAAAAAAACTTTTTGCTTTTTGAATATATTCTATTTCTCCCTCTGGTACTTCATCTTCATGATAAATCGCTTCTACTGGACATGCAGATTCACAAGCGCCACAATCTATACAAATATCTGAATCAATATAATACTGATCAGCACCAAGAGAAATACAATCTACCGGACACACATCCATACAATCGGCTGCCCGTTCTTTAATACACGGGGATGTTATAACAAATGCCATAAAAAAACCTCCATTTCAGATACAATTCATTTGCATTAATGGTTAAACATATCGGAACTATGCATCACATGTTTTCTTGCAGTCGGATCAATGTAGGCTTTAACAGCACTTATGGCAACAGGCGCTTCGCCAAATCCACATGCAATTAATTTCACTTTTCCATCGTACGTACTTATATCTCCTACTGCATAAATTCCTGGAATATTCGTTTCCATTTTTGAATTTACTATAATAGAATTTCGATCAATTTCTAAGCCCCATTCTTTAATTGGACCAAGTGAAGAAATGAATCCAAAATTGACAATCACTGCGTCGACATCGATCACTTCTTTATTTTCTCCCGAAGTCATTTCAACTACGACTTGTTTAATAGCTTGATCATCACCAATGATCTCAACTGGTACAAACGGGGTTTTGACTTCAACCTTAGAATTATTCAGATTTTCAATGCTTGATTCATGAGCCCTGAATTTATCACGTCTATGAACAATCGTTACTTTCTTTGCAATTGGTTCTAACATAAGTGCCCAATCAACAGCAGAATCTCCTCCACCAAAAACTAATACGTTCTTACCAGCAAATTGATTGAGATCATTTATGAAATAATGAATGTTTTTTCCTTCATACTTCTTTACATTTTCTAACTCAAGAAGGCGAGGTTGAAAGGAGCCGAGTCCTGCTGTTATAATCACTGCCTTCGAAAAATGAACTTCCGAATTCGTTGTAATTTTAATGATCCCATCTGCTTGCTTTTCTAACTTCTGTACAGTTTGCCCCGTAGCAATCGATTGTGAAAAGATGGACATTTGCTCAATTAGATTTTTCACAAGATCTTGGGAGCGAATTTTTGGAAATCCTGCCACATCGTAAATATATTTTTCTGGATAAAGAGCTGTTAATTGACCACCCAATTGAGGAAGACTTTCAATTATTTTCACAGAAAGTTTCCTCATTCCAGCGGAAAATGCAGTAAACATTCCTGCCGGCCCTCCTCCTATAATTGTAATATCATAAATCTTTGTATCTTCGTTCATCTCTATTCTCCTGTCGACATTCATTTTAAAAAACAGCTTAGTCCTCACCCAGAATTTTAACCTCTGGATCAATCTGAATATCAAATTTTTTATTCACAGTCTCTTGAATATGGCGGATCAAAAGCAAGTAATCTGTTGAAGTCGCATGGTCTACATTCACGATAAAACCTGCATGCTTCATAGAGACTTCGGCTCCACCTATCCTCATGCCCTGAAGTCCACTTTCAGAAATCAATTTTCCAGCAAACTGATTAGGTGGGCGTTTAAACACACTGCCACAAGAAGGAAATTCTAATGGTTGTTTCTGTTTTCGAAGAAATCTGAATGTATCCATTTTTTCTCGAATTAGTAAAGGATCCGATTTTTCGAGGATAAAAGTAGCTTCTAAAATTTTATACTTCTCTTTTTCAAACACGCTGGTCCTGTAACCGAACTGAAAATCTGAATCGCTTAGGTTCAGAATATCGCCTGCCAGAGTAATGACTTTTGCACTTTTGAGTACATATGAAATCTCTCCATCGTAAGCACCGGCATTCATTATCAATGCTCCTCCTACACTCCCAGGTATTCCGCAAGCAAACTCTAAACCTGATAGATGAAATTGAAGGGCAGTTCTCGAAACGTCAATTATACTTGCACCACTTTCAGCCATAATTTCGTTTTTATGAATCGTGATTTTATTCAAGTGATTTAAATTGATAACAATACCCCGTATCCCTTTATCTTTTATAATCACATTGGAACCATAACCAAGTATCTCAAACGGTATCTTATTTTCATCTGAATACTGAATAATTCTTTGAACGTCATCTATATTCTTTGGCTGAATAAATATATCCGCAGCTCCACCCGTTTGAATATACGTATGTTTATATAGAGGTTCGGAAATTCTAATGAATATATCTGGACAAATATTATTTATGTCTTTTAAAATTTTGAGCTTATCATTCATCCTTTTTACACTCCTAAAACCTTTCTTTTTTTAATGAACCCTTCAATCATCCTTTTTGAAGTTTTAGATATTTTTCGTTAAAATACTTTTTATACCTTTAAGTATGAAAAGTCAGGATTACTATATCATATTTTAAAAATACATTTCTAATAATTTGCTCGGATTTATATCTTTATTATCACCTTTTCTTGTTAAACCATCGTTGTTAGTCAAGAAGCTTTAAAAAATGCAAAAAAAGTGTCATAATTATACGATGGTATAATTCTATCTACTTGCTTAGATTAATGGCATTCGTGTCATTTGATATATATCTTTTCAATCTGGAGGTGAAAACATATTGGCTTCTCCATTATCTACAAGAGAAAAGCTGTTACACTTTATTAAAAGAGAACAACAAGTGACAGTGGGCCAGATAGCTAAGCACTTGCAAATCACTGAAATGGCCGTAAGGAAACATTTAAATATACTCCAACGAGATTCTTTCATTGAAGTAAATGAAATGAAACAGCCTATGGGTAGACCGATACAGGTTTTTTCATTGTCAGGAAAAGGGGAGACATTATTCCCTAAAAACTATGAAACATTAACCATCGATTTAATAAATGATCTACTAGCATTACAAGGTAATGAAATTATCAACACCCTTTTTGAAATGAGGAGTGACCGGTTAACAAAAAATTATTCCCTCCTAATGGAAAATATAGAAAACGAAGAAAAGGTAGAAATCCTAACAGAGCTCCAAAATCAAAAAGGTTACATGTCCGAATCGTCTAAAATTGATGATCACCATTTTGAAATTATTGAATATAATTGTCCTATTCTTGAAGTATCTAAAAATTATAAAATTGCATGCCGTTGTGAAACAGAAATGTTTAAGGAAGTACTAAGCGCAGACACGGTAAAGAGAACAACATGTAAAGCAGATGGAGGAAATCACTGCAGATTTCAGATTCTTTTTAATCCATTAACCGAAGGCAGGAAAGAGCAATTATCAAACACTTGAATCGTGTGAACTCTTTCTCAAACGTACGAATTCTAAATAGAGAGTGAGATTTATGGGAATAGTTATTGTTGAAGTTTGTGATATGAGTTTGTTGTCGTCAAGTGAATTAGAGAATATATTGGAAACTCATCCTGAAGTTACAGTAATGCGGTATGAATGTATGGATATATGTAACCTTTGTAAAATGCGCCCTTACGCTTTAGTAAATGGGAAAAAGATTTATGCTAAATCGACTGAAGAATGTATTGAACTCATAAAAAATGAAGTGGAAAAAGAATTATTTCTATACATGTGACAAACAAAAAACCTTGATTCCTAATTTGGAAATCAAGGTTTTTATTGATATCGAGAGAAACAAGATAATTAGTTAGTCGCTGCAGCGTACTTCTCAGAAACGACATCCCAATTCACAACATTAAAGAAAGCTTTAATATATTCAGGACGTCTGTTTTGATAATTTAAATAATAAGCGTGCTCCCAAACATCTAAACCAAGGATTGGATGTTTACCTTCCATAATTGGGGCATCTTGATTAGCTGTACTTATAACTTCTAATTTACCGTCTCCATTTACCACGAGCCATGCCCAGCCAGATCCAAAACGAGTGGTTGCAGCATTAGTAAATGCTTCTTTAAATGCTTCAAGTCCACCCATATCCCGGTCAATAGCATCTTTTAAACTGTCTTTTGGTGTAGTAGCGCCATCAGGCTCTAGTATCTCCCAAAACAACGAATGGTTATAATGACCTCCGCCATTATTTCTTACTGGTCCTTGTAAGTTTGCTGGCAAATCATTAATTCCTGACAGTAGCTCGTCTAAGGATTTATCTGCATATTCAGGAGAATTTGAAAGAGCATCATTCAACTTATCTACGTAAGTCTGATGGTGTTTCCCGTAATGAATTTTCATTGTTTCCTCATCAATATATGGTTCTAAAGCATTAAAGGCATATGCCAATTTAGGTAATTCAAAGTTACTCATAATATCTACCCCTTTATTTATACTTTTTGGTTTAAAAAGTTTATAAACTAATTAAAACAATAATTTTTTAAAAAGGCAAGCTTATTGCTTGTCAGAAATAAATGATGGATACTCTTTCAATTGCATACCTAGAAATTAATGAAACGTTAATTTAATTGCTGCTTTAAATCCTCATTTGATCGCTTCCAGAATCCTGCATCATATTCAATAAGAAACTCTTTAAAGAGCTTTCTTGACTGTTCGTCCATGTGTGAAAGAGCAACTTTATTTCTAATTGCCTTATCGAGATTATTTACTTGCTCTGGCATCGATTTATAGCCCGGTTTTATTCTACGTTCTTCTCTGGAAACTAAAATCTCACAAGCTGCAGCCCCTGAATAGTAGGGTCCCTTATTATCTACTTGGAGAGTGACCCAAACGATCCAATATCGTTTTGGGTTAAAACCTGCATGCTCTTTTTCCGGCTTAAATCTTACTTTCTTTTCAACCTGGCTACTACCATGCAAAGCTTCCATGTCTATAAAAGCTTGATTTTCCTCAGGATCAATAATAATAGGAGTAACATTATCCAAATTTATGATTCCAACCCCATAACTACCATCACCTTGAGTGGAATCTCCGCTAATAATATTAAAATAGACTTTCTGATTTGGTTGTTGATCACTCACAGTTACATACTGCCTCCTTTATCATTTTTTATACTTTTCAGTTTAGAGAATCATAAAAATTAAATCATTATATATACAAAATAGCAATCTATATACCTTGGTAAGGAGGTGGAATTGAATAATTATATTTTTTTTGATTGCGTTTGGAATCATAGTTTAAGAAAGATGATTAATGTCTAGAGTTAGAACTACCAAATCCCCAATTCTGATTCATTTGAATGGCTCTTTATGATTCAATGAAGAAACGAGGAAATAGTACTACTTATATCATTCTGTTTCTATGTAATATTCTTCCGATAAAAATTATTTTTCTTTTAAAGTAAGAGTCAATTTAACAAGGTTGTTTAGAAAATCTGCTCCCATAGTCGGCTTCTTCAAATTTGATTCCTATTTCTGGGTACTGATAGCTATTTTGAACACTCTAATTATGGTCCAGACGACAAAACGCGAAAAACTACGATAATACATTTTATGGAAAATAAAGCCTCGAATTTCCTACGCTTAGGATCTTCAAGGATCTCATATCTTATGCAACTAACGCACCCGTTTGTTTAAGTACAATCCTTCACAAACTCTTATCGGCAAATGAAGAATCTCCCCTATTGTATTTCAGTAACTTCTGAACAAACTTCATTTTCGAAAGTCCGAACCCTATCAAAGCACCCAACATATTAAGGATGAAATCATCAATATCAAAACTTCCTCTTCTTATAACTATTTGTATGACTTCAATAACGAATAACAATATAATCATAGCAATTGAAAATATACTTACTTTGTTTATTCTTTTTATAAGGCTTTGTTCGTAAAGATTGTTGCTAATGGTAAAAAAAGAGACAACTTTTATGCTGTCTCCGCTATTAAACTAACGCCCCTATTAGTTCAATAAGAATGGGGTTCATAATTTCTTTATATGACACACTTAATAATTCATTACGCATAAATAAAATAACACACACAAAATATGCATGACCCCAAGAAAAGTAGCATCATAAATAGCTTTATTAAATACCAAGGTAATAAATTAATTATATATAATAATATCTCCCCTACAATTTCTGAAGAACCTATATCGAAATCTTCATTTTGATAAAATTCTTTATTTTTAAATGAAAAAAATATTAAACCTAAAAATGAAAAAACAGCAAAAATATACATGAAAATAGTCATGTTGACTCCTCTATGTTTCCCTCTTTTTAACATTATTTTATCATATCTTATTCAACTAAACTGCCCCGTTAGTGCCATAAGAAAAAGGCTGCCACAGCAACCTCCCTTATTGAAGTAAAGCACCTTTTAGTTCTATAAGTTCTTAAAGTCCACCATCTAAACCGTCAATTTTCACTCCTCTACTCCAATCACGATCGATTTTTAATTCGTTATTTGTGGTGGATATGGTTAGTTCTCCTTCTTTCTCATAAATTTTAGATGAGTTCTCGTCATAAACTTTAAATTTCGTTGTATATAAGTAATCTATTGTGCCATCATCATTTTTGCTTTGTTCTTCAAGTTTCACATCTTGTACTTCAATACTTTTATTAATTTGTTTGGATACCAATTCTGGTATTTGAAATTTACGGTTAGCGATTTCTGCATCATATTGTTCTTCTGTTAAATATACTTTAATATTTTCTGCGATTTCATCAAAAGTCGGGGGATTGGATGGATCTTTAATGGTATATAGTTCTGTACTATAATCTTTAAATAATTTTTCTGCCTCTTCTACATTGACCACATTTTCCTCTTTAACAGGTTTCCCCTCTTTTTCCTCACCGTTTTCATTGACCACATCCTTGTTACAAGCAACTAAACCAAGAAACAATACAAACAAAAACAATAAACTAAGAAATTTCCTTATGATAGCCGCCACCTCATTTCCTTCAAATGTACCTACACTCTACATATTCTATACAAATTGTGAATTACCCTTGTTCAACTAAACTGCCCCGATAGTTGCATAAGACAAAAATGGAGCTGTTCCCAGCCCCATATAGAAGTAAATCACCCGTTGCGGAAAATATGTAACTTCCTTTTATATGTTGATCCAAAGATAGTAACTGAATTATTGGTTTAAATCCATATATTATTTTCAGCAGTTAGTTTAAAATTAGTTTCACCAGTGTTCACTACACCTTTAGGCTCTACCAGCATTATATGGCATTCCTTTTCAGCATAAGGCTTATGCTCCACACCTTTTGGTATCACATACATTTCTCCTTTGGAAAGTTTAACCTCTCCATTGCGGAATGCGATGGACATCTCGCCGTCTATCACGATGAATGCCTCATCGGTGTCTTTATGATCGTGCCATACAAAATCCCCCAGAATCTTAACTAACTTAAACTGATAGTCATTCATTTCACCAATGACTTTGGGCGACCAGTGTTCACTGAATTTGGACAGTTTCTCGCTTAGATTAATAGCATTATAATTGATATAAATCCCCCCAGAACTATTCTTACCCTTATTTTACAACTTCGATAGATTAATTACTATTTTGATTAAGATCTCAAAAGTTTCTGCTGATCTTCCACAAAATGGTCCAATTGTTGAACAAAGATCAAACAGCACTCTTGAACTAACCTGCCCCGATAGTTTAAGTACTATCATTCACAATCTCAATAGAGTAGAACCTATTGAGACACATTCAAAGTACCTCTAAATTAGGCTAAATAATGTCTCATAAGACTTGTATCAAAATGCTTATCGTTGTAAATGCGCATTTTCCTGACTCTACCCCTGAATGAAATGAGACCCAATTTCACATGCCATTTTAAGGGTGTGTGTAATAGGTACTCCCTGTATCCCAAAAACGGTCGTTTATGGTGATATTATCCATGAACTAATAAATTAATGGCTTTTTTAATTTTGTTCAACAATCGGGCCAGATAGTTGAAGAATACCTTTGAAGGGGAATTGGATATTTATGCTAAAATATAGATAAGATGGTACCTAACTAAAGGTGCTTTAGCTTAACAAGCTGTATGGTTATTAGAAAGGGAGAGTTTAAGACTGAATATATTTAAAAATAAGCATTTTATAGGTACTTTATCGATTTTAGTTACACTTTTACTAGTAACCTCTTTTTTAACTATTGCAACTAGTTATTTTAATACTAAAGAAATAAGTACATTAAGTTCTCAATGCTATGAAAACGGTGGAGAAGTCATATTAGAAATACATAATAATCTCACAAATGAATATTCTTTTGAGTGTAAATGAAAAAGAATTTTATTATAAGCATCTTTGTGTCACTGGTACTTGCCAATATCAAGTTTGCTTATTGCTTATTCAATAAAAAGGCGCAATCCTGGAGTATGGAGACACTAAGTATAGAAAATATGAATATATATGAGGGCGATTAGATGAAAAAATTATACAAATCCACGCAAGAAAAACAATTATCAGGTGTTTTAGGTGGCTTAAGTGAAATGTACAAAATTGATGTTAGTTTACTTCGTATTCTTACTGCGTTATCATGTTTTTTTACTGGTGGAATAGTATTGTTGATTTATATTATTGCGGCGATCGTTTTGCCAACTGACAAGCAGTTAAAGAATTGAGGGTATTCAACAATTGGGAGCTTTAATGAAGTAACTAAAGCCTAATTTATCGGGCTAAAAGCGAGAGATTAGGCTTTTATGTTTGGATTTCCTTACCATTGTTAATCCGTATTTTCTGTTTCTTCCTTACCGTAAGAAAAATCGGCTTTTTTTATCCTTAATCAACTAAAGCACCCGTTAGTTCATTAACAATGCTTCCACTATGGTTTATGGGTGGTCTATGTAAACAAAAATAGCGTTAACCCTTTTGGTTAACGCTCTAAAATCGATTTATAATACATTAATAACGAATACATGACCCTATTCGACTATGCCAAGCGTAAATTTTAATATCAATCTTCTTTCTCTTCATTCTCTTCTTCGTATAAATCGTGTTCACCAATATAAATAGGGCCGTTTGCATGATCAATTACGATTGGCCATTCATACGGAACGGATAAACGGCTGGATACACTTCTCCAAAATTTACTCGAATCGGTTTCAAAATCTTGAAACTCTTTTAATAGTTCTTTATAAGACGCACCGTCAAATTGTATATTCATTTCCTGCAACCTCATGAAAGCAATATGTCTAATTTCAAGCTCTGCTGCCTTTTCCATTTCTTCTTCAGTTGCCTCTTCGATAATGGTTCCTGGCGGGGGTAAGATAGCGTAGATATTATCTACTTCTTCTCCCGTTTCTTGTGCGGGAATCAATTTATTCCGGATTCTATTAAGCATAAAGTCAACTCCTAATGGTTTTCATCTATTATATATAAGCCTATCGGGCTACGTAAACTAAATACTCTCATGTTCAACTAAAGCACCCGTTAGTTCCATAACTCAATCTTAATTACCTTTTCTTTCTTTTGTCATATGTAAAACTAATGCTACAAATAATGAGATAAAGAAATAACGTAAATCAATTTTTACACAACCAATACATCCAGTTAGGTAATCATAGCCAGCGAAAAGCAAAAGAAATATTGATAATGCAAAGAATAGTTTTGCAGCTCTTTTGTTTCTTGTTTTCATAAATTCTCTCCCAAAAGCTAAGATAGCAGTATTACTCTTGAAGTATAGCACCCGTTAGTTTAAGTAGATTTCTTCACAAACTTTTTAGTATTTCAGTTAATACAGGAATGCTGCCCCTTTAGTTCCATAAGAAAGTGTTGCGTCGCAACCAAGTTGTTAAACTCAAGCACCTGTTAATTGAAGAAGAAAATGGCAAAAGAGAGCTCATATTTATGGTACAAATAAAATAATGAATAACATAAATACTGCCAAACCAAGAAACATTGAAATGAGCTTAATCCACCCTTTTTCTTTAGATATCGTTAATAGCGTAAATATCATTATTATAAAAATCCATTTTGAAACCGTTTCATTTATGTTCAATGTATCTGGCAAGAAAATAATGGTTATGTAAAGCAATAAAGCTGTTACTAAAATGTTAATAATAA
Organism: Peribacillus sp. NPDC096540; assembly: GCF_050278525.1. Taxonomy (NCBI): domain Bacteria; kingdom Bacillati; phylum Bacillota; class Bacilli; order Caryophanales; family Bacillaceae; genus Peribacillus; species Peribacillus sp. NPDC096540. The sequence continues at coordinate 16,729 of NZ_JBNNTG010000044.1, forward strand.
TCCTTAAAGCCACCAAATAAATCCCTTCCTTATCCTTTCAACTAAGGTTGCTAATGAATTACTATATTACCTCTTTTTAAACTAACCTGCCCCGTTAGTTGCATAACGAAAAAGCTACCTTAAAGACAGCTCCGATCTACAGCTAACTCACCTGTTAGTTAAACAAGGTTAGAGCATATTCTCGGCAATCTTTTTCAGTGCCTTTGCACGAGAAATGATAAATGCTCTCATATACTTCTCCAAAAACAACTTATCAGCTAAAACCCCAATTGGACCGAACGGTGACTTATATTGAAATTTATCTATCATTATAGTTCCACCTGGTTCTTCGATAAACTGATGTGTGTGAACAAAAGAATGGAAGGCTCCCTTCACCATAATATCTACAAACTTATTTGGTTTTTCCATTAACGTCACTTGGGCTTTCAGCCTTTGTTTAATACCAAAGTGAATGGCTTCCCAAGTAACAGTATCTCCCGCCTCTAATAGCCCTTCTGTCACACCATCAACAGCGATTTCCTCTGTTTTAGATGTCGTTTTGGTATGAATATCCACGCTCCTCGCAAGGTCAAAACATAATTCAACTGGTGCTTTAATAAATTGTTGATACTCAATAACAGGCATTTCTTATTCCCCTTTTATAAGCACTTTCTAACACCATCATTATAGTTCGTTGAAGCCATTATTACCTAGCTCTTATTTGTATCATTTTAATAAAGTTTAATTAAAATGTAATCATAAACCCTTATTTATCAGTAAACACAAAAACTCCATTTTGAAAAAAGATTGATCATAATGGAATAATCTCTAGCATATTTAAATCTCCATTTTATAAAAAAGTTTAATCAAAACACTCAAATAATCATCATTTAATTTAAAAGGGATTCAAAGGAATGATATCCATTTCCTTAATACCCCTATCCATAAATGCCTTTTTACTATCCATTTTGGGTTAATATCTATCCAACGTGGCATCTTCTAAACAAATAACTATGACTGTAAAACGGTGCAACTTTATTTCAAATCTAGATCTATTTCCTTTGATCAAATTGATCCTAATAACTTGGCCGGCAGGCATCCAGGTATTTATTCCGGGAACTATGTGTAGCTTTATCATCGCGACTTTATTCAAAACGTCGCACCTTTCTTATAAACGTCGTGACTTTATTTAAAAACCACACAGGAACGTTTGGATAAATTAGCCGAAGGAAAATAAGGGTACAAAACCCCTGTTTATGAACAAATCCATCGAAGCGCTGCTTGACGAAATGGAAGATGAACAAAAATATAAGTAAGAATCACATAAAGAAAGGCACAAGGAACCATTACTCTTTGTGCCTTTTGTTTATTTTATTTTTTGTGCTCATTGTAAACTTTTTCAATAAATATATTTAGAGACATTATCAAAGGGGAAATAAGACGTATGGAAATTAAGATATTGACCATTTCAGGACTCATCCGAATTACTAAATTTTTCTCCGATTGCCCGTGTTATACCCCAAAATAGAAATCGGTATACAAGTGCAATGACAAATAACAAATAAATAATTTCAAAAATAGAAAAGGGCTCATAATCAATTAAATATGAATTAATAAAAATTAACATTAGAGACAATAGCTCCATTAGGGAAGCTTTAAATCCGTTTTTTTCGTATAAATATTTATTCTTTTTGAAGTTAAAGACATCTGTTAATTCTTCGCTTAAAAATCCTTTGGTAAGGCCTATACCTATCAAATAAACACCCATAGCCGGCATATAGCCTATATTCAAGACTTGTGTTATTACACAATAAATTATGGTGAAGAAGAATAAGTACATTTTTCTGAATATTCTCCTTTCTCTATATATAATTTAATAGTATACTTCAAAATATACATCACGAACAGGCTTCCAATGTAAAAAAACTAGGAGGGTTCGTATGTTTAAAAAAATTTTTACTGTATTAACGATTTGTGCTGTTGCTTTTGGTTTTTCTTTTTCACCGACTAGTCATGCCAGTAGTGGAAATGTAAACTCGACTGATTGGGCAGCTGTCTTGGAATCTGGGACTGTTAATGGAGATGATATTTCTGTAGATAGAAATCAGATGCAAATGGCAGAAAAACTATCCAATTACTTTGAAACAGATGCAGATGGAAACATTAATTTTACAGCAGATAAAGAAACTCTTATGAATATGGGAATTTCAGAAAGTGATGCTGAACTAATGACTTCAATTACTTCAGATGATTTAACGATAACTGAAGGAGAACAACAAGATATTCAGGGTTTTGTAGGTTTATACTTTTATTTAGGACCGAAAGTTAGAGGAATGTCTGCTGTTTTAGCAGGTGCATTTGCAGCAGGGTATGTTGGCTGGTACGTGAAGCAAATTGCTGCTGCGGGACCCTGGGGTGCTGGCGCAGCTGCTACAATCACCGCGGCAACAGCAGGTGTAGTTGGATATGGGGTTAAAAAGAAGCTAAAAAAAGTTCAAGTAGGTGTGTATATGAACGGTTTTAGTTTGTCATGGCCTATATTTTTACCGTAAGTGGTTATTGGGGGTTACCTTAAGGTACTTTAAGAAGGTAATCTCAGTCATGGGCACCATTTGGATATAAATAATAGATGTTTTAACCACTCGATCGAGTGGTTTTTTATTTTATTTCAAATCTAGATCTATTACCTTTGATCAAATTGATCCTAATTGTTGCTTTAAAATAAAGTTTGATCAAATTGATACTAATAACCTTGATAAATGATCAAAGAAAAGAGCGTGTTTTGGAAAAAAGATTGATCAAAAGACACTCTAAATATTAACAGTTGACTCATTTTTTTATAAAAAATTCAGTTAAGCCATAGCCATTCACCACAACTAGAGCGTCTCAACCAATTTCTGAATCTTTGAGTGGGAAATTAAATATACATTGCCTAAAATGTCGATTTTGTCTCCCTTTACACGTACAGCGCAATCTTTGTTCGACGCATAAATATTCATTTCTTCCGATAATGGAGACAGTTCGTCTTGAACCAACGCAATGTTATTTTCAAGATCAAAATGAGACAGGACGGAAAAATTGTCAAGTCCGATTCCGTCGTAAACAGAGCTTATTTCAACTTTATAGCGAAAGTTTTTCGAGCATAACCATTTAGCGGACATGTTGATTGCACCAGCGCTTGCCCCCATCACAACGGCTCTGCTTTTTTTTATCAAATCCGACAATTCATATTCCATCAAAAACCCATTTTGTTTAAGAGTATTTCCACCCAACAAGAAAATGACTGAAGCATTTTGAATTAAGGTTTGGGCATCTTCCTTCTGTACGCGATAATTAATTAAATGATATTCATCAAACATAATGCCTGCCTGGTCAAGCCAAGAGCGTTCAGTAGCACCATCATCTTCATAAAAAAATGGATTCGAGCTAATCATAACAAGCGATTTTCTATCAGTTATATCCTCCTGTAACACCCTGCCCAGATTCTCTGGAAAAAAATTGCCAACCTAAATAATAGTGAGTTTTCATAAGTACCCCCGTAACAAAGTGTAAATAACATTAATTTCCTGCGTTATCATTCTGTTTTCTTGTCACCAACACAATACTCTCAATAAATTCCGTTTGCGGTGCCAAATGTAATAGATTGTGACACAATTTTATCAAATTTTCCCAAACGGTATAACTTTATTTTAAACGATACATCTTTTTTACAAACGGTACGACTTTATTTCAAATCTACATTATTCAACTAACCTGCCCCGATAGTTCCATAAGAAAAGCTGTCTTAAAGACAGCTCCGATCTTCAGCTAACGCACCCGTTAGTTTAAGTGTATTAAATCACAAACTTAGCTGGTTTTGTTTAATAAGAAGGCTATGTTAATGAATATTGTTGATATTTATTAAAGAAATGAGTAATTCAAAGAAGTTACTCTTCTCAATCAAATTAATATTTAACTTTATTTTTGTGTCTATTAGCTAACTTCATAGAGAAGAACTGAGGAATCAAATTCAAAAAACTAACCAAGATTAATAATTGATATGGAGTTAGTGGCTTAAAATAGCCACCCCATCGTTCGTTCCCTGTCATCTCGCTGATGAAATAAAATGAAATTATTACAGATAATATATTACCAATAATAAGAAAGATTGAATTACTAACGAGTTTGCCGAAGAAAGCAAGAAGTGAAGTTACTACAATCATAATTAAATAGCCAAGCATTGAACGGTTAGCAAAATCTTGGTGCATTGAAAAATAAACAAAAGGAAAACAGTATAAACAGACTATTAGAATACCAATTACTATTTTTCTCATATTGTCACCTCTATTTGTATATTTATAAATAGAACAAATATATAGGTTACGTGGAAAACTTGGACAGCCGAAGACTATTATAGGTTGAGGTCTTATTCTTCATATATCCCCATCTGTATACCTTTGTCTATCTCGATAGTCCCCACCCCCTGTAATTCATTTAAACGACTTAAACTCTCTTCTTTATTAAAAGAACTATGCCAACGATAATCATATTGATCCAATATACGGTAATGGTTACTAATCAAATTTTGTTGCAAACGAAAATCCCCTCTATACTCGATTTCTTTCCACCATATCTTACCACCCATTGTTTTTTCTTTAGGCGTACCACCATTTTTGTTAGCAATTAACTGAACAAAATCAACTGGATTGTCACCAATTGATGATATCAACAATTGGCTATGATTAAACAAAGCACAAAATGCAACAACGGTGGTCCAATTGGCTTCTGTTCTTCTTTTTTCAATTTGAACTAGTGTTTTTTTTGAAATCCCTAGAATTTCAGACATCTTATCTTGAGAAAAACTTTGTTCTGTTCGGACAAGTTTCATTTTTTCTGATATTAAATTGATGAATTCTTCTTTTTCCATATTTACTAAATACTCCTTTTTAGTGTAATTTTACACTAAAAGTATTATTTTTCAACAAAAAATACCCTTTTTAAATAAAAAGCAACTTTAAAACACAAAGAAAAAAGCAAGAAATAACCTTACTCTAAATAAGTTTGAAATGGGAATATTTCTTAATTAAAGCTTGTTGAACTAATCTGCCCCGTTAGTTCATTAAGCAGAGTTATTATTTTTCTTCTACATTACACAAATCTTCTGCTATCTGCTTTATTCTTTTAAATCCAATTCCTTCTCTTTGCTCTAAGGATAATGGATGTTCTGTTGGTTCTAATTCTATAGAAGGACGTAAACCTATTGGACGAGTGTGAACCATTGTTTTTAAGTTTAGTGTTTCAGGATAACAAGGAATAGAAGTTTGCAGCCAACCAAACATTGGTTTCAAATCCTTTTCTCTGCCTTCAGCTTCCCAATACTCCATTATTTTATCAAAATTCGTTTCACTTAATGAAACCCAAACATCCCAAATAAAAGGATCTTCCCCATCCATTACTGGAAGTTCAATACATCCACGAATAAAGAAATATTCATCATCAATAATACACACATCTTCATTCATCTCTATTCGTTTTTCTTGTTCTTCGAATGGTACTTCCTCATAGTAATCAGGAACAGGACTTCCATAACTCAAGGGAAGTTCATCGTGATAATTCCCACAACATTTACATTGATAACCAACTTTATAATTGCTCATTTTACATCCCCCATATATAAAACAATAGCCTTATCTTATCTCAATATTAACCCAAAAAGACAATACTGAGGTTGATAATATAGCCTGACATGTTAGTCAAATAACATAAAATTCTAATTCAACTAACCTGCCCCGTTAGTTTAAGTACATTTCTTCACAATCTTTATAGTGATATTAGCATAAATATCCAATAAAAAAATCATCTTACCTCTAAGAAACCTATAGAGGAGAGATGATTTTAATCAAACTTTATTACAAATTATCAATCTTTATTATAAATAATCAAACTTTATTGCAAAGCTACATAAATCAGCTTTGTTTATATTTTTTTAAAAGCAATATATTAAATACATAGAAACATACAGCATTTACTAAAGATGCACTAATAATCATTACTATCCATATGAAAATATCTGATAAACCTACCTTTAATGTAATGTTGATCCGAACTACAATGGTTAACAAACCAACAATTACTCCACCAAGAAAAAAATAGAGCAGATTTACAAAAAATAAACCTTTTGATTTTTTCTGCATTTTAGGAAGAAATCTCTTTAAATAAAAGAACTGAGCAATATCTAATAGGAACACCAGTAAAACCAGCCAAAGAAAACCGATTGGTGGTGGCTTATCTGCACCAGCAAGAAATATTATGTTCCATAAAAAGAAAAATGTTGCCAAGTTAATTATTATGACTTTCTTAATTATTTTTTCATTCATATCAACGATTAACCTCTATTCTAAATAGCTACTATACTTGATATACGAATTATAGAGAAACAACTTAGGAATTACAAATTAGCTTCTTTTAGTATTCTGCCCGTTAGTTTAAGTACATTTCTTCACAAGATAAACATCAATTTTAACATAAATGTCCAAAAAAAATCACCGCAAAGAATAACTAAAGAGGTGATTTATATCAAACTTTATTACAAATTATCAATCTTTATTATAAACGATCAATCTTTTTTACAAAGCTACATAAGCCTACTTGTATTATAAACTGTATTGAACGGATCCTGCCCCGATAGTTGCATAAGTTTTAACCTATCAATTCCATATCACAGAAAATAATATCAATTTCGTCACTCTGTTCAAATTCATCATCATAAATGATATACCTATATCCTAGAGGGTAATTTTCGGTTTTTATCTTTAAAACAATGGTTAGAATATCACCTGATATGGCTGTTCTTTTCAAGAAAAAACATAAGTTCACCAAAAAGGGACAAACTGTATTTGAAATAAGAAAGGAGATGTGAGATATGACAAAAAAATTTAATAAAGGCAGCCGTAATCAAAATTCACCGCAATTACACGGACAAGTTCCTATTAGCGGGGACAACAGTAAAGGAAATAAAAGAAATAAAGATCAGAGCTCTAAAACAGAGTAAATTAAATGAAACAAACCAGTCTTAATTCAGACCGGTTTGTTTCATTTGTTTGATAATCTTCTTACTTATTTCAGCAGTAAGGAATTACCTTTTGTTCTTATAGATTATCAATGTACCCCTTCATCAAGAATTTGAAACGTTGTTATTCAAAAAGGGGGCTTCGTTGAATAACCAAGCACTGAACCACTTTTGCATTTTTGCCAAAAAAAGGTACATTTCTTTGTCTGCTACATTATGAGCGTTATCAGCACTCAATGTATCTAGAGGTCTACAAAAATGCCCTCCAGATCGTTTAACTGAAGGGCATTCGTTTTTCATAATCTTATCGGAAGTGAATTACTCTTGAAATAGTTATCTTCATGTTGAGTTAGCTATTTGATTCTTTTTGTACTAGAACCTTGTGCTCTACTGTTGTTGTCTCCAAAACATCATTATCTTTATGAGTATTAGTAATGTTTTTTGTCATCACACTGACAACCACTAAAACTACGATATTAACAAATAGAGCGATAATTCCTACATTCAAGTCTTTAATTGCTTGAGGAAGATAAGGAAATAGATGACCAATTTTTATGTTCCCTAGTTCCATAATTGAGACTAACACGCCTCCTGTTATAATCCCGGCAAATGCTCCATATTTGGTTACAAAATTCTTTCTCATCAAGCTTGCAAAAAAGGCAGGAGCAAGTTGTGTGATAAAATTATAGGCGATTAAAGCGAGACTAAAGAGGGAATTTCCACCTTTAAAGGTCAAGTAAATCCCTACGAGAGAAATAAGGGGAACCAAGTATTTTACCAGTTTTGCAATCTGATTTTCCGTTGCCGATGGAGTGAATACGTTATATACATTTTTTGCAAGCAATGTTGATATTGACATCAACAGCATAGAACTTGGTACTAAAGCGGCTAACACGCCAGTGCCACCAATTAAGCCCACAAACCATGGATCAAAATCCTGTTTAGAAAGCTGCAGCAAGATAAGATCCGCTTCGCTGCCTTTTATTCCAGGCATCTGTAAGATAGCTGCAAATCCGACAAAAAAGGCAAACAACAAAATCAATTGGTACATTGGCATTAGGATTGCATTTTTTCTTAAAGCTTTTTCGCTAGAGGCAGCATAAATAGGAGAAAACCCGTGCGGCCACATATAAAATCCAATAGAGCTTAATATAACGGTCGATATATACCACGAAACACTCATTCCTTGATCCGGAAGTATAGTATAGTTCGGCTTTACCTGTTCAATGGCCTCATACATAGGTTGAAGACCGCCATAATAATGAAGAGGGAAATAAACTCCTAAAAATACGACAATGCCAAGAATCAGAATATCCTTCAAAATAGCTGTCCTGGCAGAACCGTGAATTCCGGAAACCATTACAAAAATGGTTACACCAATTGCTCCAACCCAAATGGCAGCTGTAGAAGAAATGGCCCCATAGGATGTTGCAGAAACGATATATCCTAACCCCTTCAATTGCAGGACTAAGTAGCAAGTACAAGCTATAACACCTATTACAGCAACAAGCACACCAAGATAAGGACTTTGATATTTTTTTACAAAAAAATCTGATTGGGAAACTAATTGGTGTTTCTTTGCATACCTCCAGATAGCAGGAAATGTCCAGTAGGAGATGACTGTAGCCAGACAGCCGTATGATACGATACTAAAGATGGAACCTCCCTCTCCATAAGCTGAACCACTTGCACCTAAAAAGGTAAAGGTAGTATACATTTCACCTGCGGACAAGAGGAAAATCAAAAGGGCTCCCATTCCGCGTCCCCCAACTGACCATTGTTCTAAGTTCATTTCTTTCCCTTTTTTAGCCTGGATACCAATCAAAACAGAAATGACGAAAAAGAACAGGATGAATAACACGGCAATATTCATCTTGAATCTCCCTTCTGATTAGCAGGATCTAGTATATAAATAATCCCCATAATACCTGTGGTTAAAAAAGAACAGAATACAATCCAAAAGTGAAAAAATGGCATTCCAAGAACATAGGGAGTCACTTTATTTGTAAACAAAGCGCCTACAATAAAGCCAAGAAACGGGATAATTCCAAGCCAATATATTTTTTTCATACTCTTAACCCCCTAGTATGTTAGATTTAACATTTTAAAAGTCCCATGAACAAATAACTTCACCCCATATTGTAAAGCCTGTTCATCAAAAGTAAATTTGGGATGATGGTGAGGATATATAATCCCTTTTTCTTCATTACGAGCTCCTATTCCAATATAAGATCCCGGAACTACTTTTTGAAAAGCAGAGAAGTCTTCACTTCCCATAATTGGCTTTGAAATCTCTCGACTTTCTTCACCAAATACTTCACAAACCGTTTCGTCCATCAATCGGGTAACTTCTTCATCATTAATGGTCGGAGCATAACCGAACTGATAATCGAATTCATAAGTAGCTCCATGAGCTTCAGTTGTTCCTTTTACAATGCGTTCGATAAAGGTTGGAATATTTTCCCTCAGTTCCGGATTAAAGCTTCGAACGGATCCTCCAATGCTTACACTACTTGGAATAACATTAATCGCACTTCCCGCATGGAACTGAGTCACTGAAATCACAAGAGCTTCCTGAGCATCATGATACCTCGAAACAATGTGCTGAAGATTTGATACAACCTGAGTTCCAATTGCTATCGGATCAACTGTAAGTTCAGGCTGTGAGGCGTGCCCACCCTTTCCCACCACGGTAATTTTAAAAGTATCAGCTCCAGCCATAATCGGGCCGTAACCCAAACCAATTTTTCCTAAAGGTAGAGTCGACAAGAGATGGGTGCCAATGACCATATCAACTCCTTCAAGCACACCGGCTTTCACCATCTCTTGGGCTCCACCGGGCGGCAGTTCCTCAGCATGTTGAAATAAAAAGCGAACCTCCCCTTTAATTTGATCCTTTAACTGGGTAAGAATCTTTGCCGTGCCAAGCAGCATCGCCGTATGCCCGTCATGTCCGCAAGCATGCATCACGCCTGAATTCTGTGATACAAAGTCAAAATCATTCTCTTCTTCAATTGGAAGCGCATCCATATCTGCCCGCAGTGCAATAACCTTCCCAGGCTGCTGGCCAATTAAACGAGCCATTATACTCGTTTTTGTCGGACGTGAAATTTCCAAATCACCAAAAGTTTGTAGCGTTTCATAAACAAATTGTGCTGTTTTTTCTTCCTGAAAAGATAGCTCCGGATACTTATGTAAATATCTTCGCCACCCAATCACTTCATCTTTAACAGCCTCGATTAAATCATGAATCATTATCGTTTGAGACATCCACTACAACCCCTTTTTCATTCATTTTACATAACAATATCTATTTTCGGATAGTTTAAGGAAGAAATTCCTTAAATAGAGTATAATATTTCATTGGCTTTATTTCAATATTTTTCGAAAATTCCAAACTGTTTTTTTCTAATTATTAAATCTAATGATGGAATTTCCCCTTTTAATGCTTTAACCCGATAATTTAAGATACAAAAAAATAAGCACCCAAATTATGGGTGCTTATTTTTTATAACAATTGATATATCTTACTCGGCCTTCCACGGGTCGCGTTTGCCTCTTCACCAACGCATTGTGCCAAATCAACTTCGCACATATCCGTAACAATTCGCCGTACATTGCGCTCTGTCATCTCAAGATGTGTCGCTAAGTCCTTTGTAGTAAAATCACTCCAGCCCATTCTTTGAACGAGAGCCGATATCTTCTTATACGTTTTAACACTGATATTCCCCTTTTTTAACTTTTCTATAAGGATTTTATTGTGGGTACGGGTATCATATTGTAGTTCTTTCTTTTTTCCTGGTGATTCGATAATTTTACCATCATCTTGAATAATAACAATTTCACGCTTCTTCATATCCTTTGAATGTTGAATAGCACGAAAAGCATTGATTTCCGCCGAATAGGCAGTGTCTCCAAAGCCAATCCCAACAGCAACTGTTGTATCTGCTTCAAAAGCCAATTTTTGAATAGTATCTTCGAGCGTAATAATTTCTCGTTCAATTGCGCCGCGAGAACTAAAAATCATGTATCTTCCATTCCCTTTCTCTGAAAAGGAACCATTTATTTTTTCACCAAGTTGAATTAACATTTCTTTTAGGCGGAGCTCCAAGTACTGTAAATGATAAGGAGTTTTCATTTCCTCTGCCACTCTGTTAAAATATTCAACTTCAATGATTTCAACTCCGATTTGTGTGTGTTTAAAGTAGGAAGTCTTTACTTTTTCAGAAAGAATCCGAAGCGTTTGTCGCACTTCCATCTTACTCATCGACATCCGATAGGCTGGAATCCCGTATTCCCTTAAAGCTTCACACACGGAAGGAAAACAAGAGAAAGCGCCTTCTGTTCTTCCCTTATTCCATAAATCCAAGTGGAAATTTACCAATTCATCCGTATCAACCTCTGACTTAAATACTTTCGTATAAATCTTTTGGGTTTTTATATTCAACTGTGACAAAGCTTCTTCGCTAATATTGTTTGAGGCCATAGTATCAATACTTAGATGCTCAATAATTTTCCCTTGTTCGTAGATCATCTCTAAAAAAGATTTATAAAAACCTGATTCCGTAGCAGGAACATGGACCATTATTTTATCTGTATCTAGTGTTTTTTTCGCAATTTCATAGGGAAGTGGACCAGAAAAAAGCCATGCATGTACGTGAGAATTATGTTCTTTTACAATTTCCTCTACCTCTTCGGTTTTTACATAGGGAAAAGAGATGATTTCCAACTCATGTTTATATTCTTCAGCCAAGTCTACTATCTGTTCTATAGAGGTTTTTAGACCGACTAGTCCGATTTTATACATCCTGTATTCGACTTCCTTTATCATCTGTAATATATTCATTGTTCTATAGAATATCCTAATTTAACATAATTCACATTATCGTAAGTTCTAATTCTTTTGTTGGTTTTTCATAGGTTCATTCATTTTATCTAACTTTTATTTATTTGTATTAAAAAGTTCTGTTTATTAGTTTGGTTTGTTACTCTTGATCGTCTAAATAAACCAAGAGAAATGAAACATAACAGTAGGAAAAAGAAAAGAATGATAGAAATGATAATCATAACTATAAAATCCCCCATAACCAAACCAACTTTTCCCTTTTGTACCATTTTACCATGCGACATGAAGGAAAAATACGTTATATACGTTATTCATGTGAGGTTTACAGAACTTCTTTGTTTATACATCGTTGATAAATCAACGTTTACGCCTCTCATGCACACCTAATGTAGTTAAATAGAAAAAAGCGGCCCTTCGTTATTGAAGTATCGTATAAGAGGGAAACACCAAAAACACTCGAACTTCTGTTACAGCTACCCCTTCTAACTTTACATCAAAAGTTAGAGTGACAGGACCCTCTGGTGGATTATGAGGACCTGTATAGGTATCATATTTAACTTTTACTGTAAAATCATATTGAGAAAATCCTCCAGATTTCCGATTAACTTCTAATATTTCTGCATTCCATAATCCATAACTTCGATTTGGATATTTATTGTTAATAGCTTTTCTCGCATAAGGGTCTAATAAAACTAATAATGCATCATAAAAATCAGTATGCTTTTCTTCACCACTGACTCTCCTAGTTTCTGCACTCCCTTGATATGATAACGTTAAACCCAAAACTAACACAGTCACAATAAAAGCAATTAAAATACGTTTCATATTTTTGGCCAACTCCTTATCTTATAAGATAGCCTACCCACTTCATAAAAAAATCTGTGTTAATTTTCTACTAACATGCCCCGTTAGAGCATAGAAATAAGGTGCCACAGCAACACCCTTTTCACAAATCACCCAATTTCTGTACCCTAATAAGCACTGTTAAGCACTTTCCCCTTGGTTCTAACGGAAAAAGTAATTACCCGCTATAGAAACCACCTTCATACTCTGTATACCAGGTTAGCTACACCATAAGCATTAATTTCCACATACTCTCTAACATATTGATCAGCAAATCCGAGAACTTCTTTCACGCATCAGCCAGCTGTCCTGAGTTAAGACAGCAAATAATAAAAGTAACTTTTCATTCAATTTTTCTTCTTGGAATACTTTAAATACTCATGATTTTCATAGTACAGATAACATTTAAATGTGCGCGCTACTTCTTGTACGAAAAAACGATCATCATTTGTTCCTCATGTTCGTAATAAACTGATGGTAGCTGCACTGTTAAAATACCTCGAAAAATCCTTACTAGTAGTTTATAAGATTGATTTCTCATAAATAGATTGAAAAATTTGATCATCTGATGGTTATTACGATAACCTGTTTGGCCTTAAAAGAATAACATTCATGTTAACGGGAGGCAGAAGGATGCAGCACAACGATCAGAAAAGGAAATGGAACGGCTTTTCCAAGACGATTCCGAATTCTCTTTTAGATGTAAAAGATGAATTAAAGAAAAAAGGTAAAAAACAGACTTCTGTTAAAACGTGGGAGTTAACGGGAGAAGAGACAATGTTAATACATGAAATTAAAGAACGAACAAGACAACATAACAATAATAATGTGACGCGAACCCATGCCTATTTTCAGTTTTACCTCCGTTACCCAGAAATACACTGGGCACTTCTTGGACATATGGTATCGCGAAATGGCGGTTGGAATATGACGGATTTAAAAGGGGATTTATATACAAGTCTATTGTCGGAAAAAGATCAACTTATCTTCTTTTCTTTTTTGGAACGCGGGAACTGGTTAATCTTCCAAGATGTGTACCCACAATTTTTGTTGTATGAACAAAGTGTCAAAAGATCAAAAAGACTGTTTCACCTTCTTCCTTTTTTCAATGTATCAACGTTTATGGAAACGTTGTGGAACCACTTTTGGAGAACAGGCGATCAGTATATGTTAGCCATTGCCACTGTTATAAATGAACAAAGCTATTTAGAAAAAAGTGTCATTCAAAATGCTCATTTTAAAAAGACCGTACTAAATAGTATTGGATTCAAACTTTATGATTTTTTTCGCTTTAATCACATTCTATTTCCATTCTATAAGGATGAGACCAAACAAGAAACATTACTAGTCGGGAATACAATGAAGCATTTCACCTCCCTTCATGAGCGAATATTGCTGGGCAAGCGATTATACTCACAGCTGTTTAGCCGTGAGAACATCTTATCAGGAGTAGTAGATTGGGCTCATGATCATCCACATACCGGTTCGCGAAAAGATTACTGGCCGCATTTGTTTAATGATGTCAACGAAACATTCTCCCGTGCATTTTATAAACGTCGAACAAAAAAATGCCAATTAAGAAAAGGTGCGGATCGTTTATACAGTCCGCGATTAATATACACATGGAAAGATATTAATCATGAAGAGGAGGAAAGCAAAGACTGGTTTGAGGACTGGAGAATAATGGACTACTTAATCGATAAGGAAGAAAATACAGATGGGGAGGTTTATGATGAGTACTGCAAAACACTTGAAAAAATTGAGCTTGCCATTATGGCAAAAAAAAACGTCCTACTCCGAGAAGAATCAGAAGACGAGTAACCTTCGGGCTTTTGTTTCCACCATAGTTCTCTCTTGTTTCATCGGGACTTATTTAGACTTACTGTTTGTCGGTAAACAAATGTATGCCTTTCCAGCAAGACCATTCCCAGATATATTTACAATCAATGTCGCTTTTACATTATTGATATTGCCAATCTTTACTACTCTCTTTTTATGGATCGCAAAAACGTTGACTGCATTATCAAGAATCCTGTTTATCGTTTTGATTGGACTTTGTATAGGTGTTTCCGAACCGTTTGCTGAGAAGTTAGGATTGTTTACTCATAGTGAAGCATGGCATCATTCTTATTCCCTTTTCGGATACATGATCTTCATGCTCCTTATTTGGAAATTTTATCAGTGGTTTCAATAACAACCGACTGTGTTATAGGAATCTAAAAACAACCTTGCTAAATACAAAAAAGACTAATTGCATTATATTTCTAAGCGGAACTTCCAAGCTAATTTGGTAACCTTTTAAAAACATTCCAGAAAATCTTGTTCCCAACTATTTTCTGCACTCGTTGCCAAGATATAAAGTACATGATATATAATGCATCTAAATATAATGGTTGTGGGACGTAATTAGATCCTTTTGAGCTTTTTATTATTTGGGCTATCT
This sequence comes from Peribacillus sp. NPDC096540, assembly GCF_050278525.1. Taxonomy (NCBI): domain Bacteria; kingdom Bacillati; phylum Bacillota; class Bacilli; order Caryophanales; family Bacillaceae; genus Peribacillus; species Peribacillus sp. NPDC096540. The sequence goes on from NZ_JBNNTG010000044.1 coordinate 31,888, forward strand.
CAATTCCTTTCTTTTTTAGCACATTTTAAGGAGTGAATGTATGAAAGAAATTGGCATCAAATCATATTTGTCTGTTGGAACTGTCAGTAACCCTGTTTATGATCCTAATAATAATAAGTTAATCTTTATTGCTGATTATTCTGGTTTACCGCAGGTTTGGGCAAAGGATTTCGATATAAGAGAACCTACCCGAATTTTTTTTACTAATGAACGAATTACTTTTGTTAAATACTTAAAGAGTTCATCACAACGCGGCCTAATCATCGGCATGGATGTCGGCGGTAATGAGAAGCAACAACTGTTTTTCCTCAAGAGTGATGGTGTACTGGTTCCGCTTACCAACTCACCTGAACATAAACATAAATATGGGGGTCACTCACCTGATGGAAAATGGATAGCATGGTCAAGCAACCGTCGAAATCCTGCCTTTTTCGATATCTATATTCAAAATGTCGAAACATTAGAAATACAAAGGGTTTTGTCAAAGGATGGTCTCTATGCCTCCATCATGTGGTCTCCTGATTGTAAATCGTTATTGATTCGGAAAACAAATTCCCAGTTGGATAACGATTTAGGTTTACTGAATCTATGCACAGGAGAAATGAACTGGTTAACAGATCATCAGGGTGAAGCAAGCTATAAAAACCCTCATTTCAGCAAGGATGGAGATCATCTCTATTTATTAACAAATCAAGATAGGGAATTTTTTGGGCTCGCAATCATTGATCTTTCAACAAAAAATATCACTTGGTTGGAGGTGGGACAGTGGGACTTTGAAGGCCTCGCTATGAGTAAAGATCAATCAAAGTTAGCTTTTTCAATTAATGAAGGAGGTATTTCAAGAGGCATTCTTTTAGATCTAAAATCGAGTGCCCTTTATACATGGAAGACACCAATGGGGATGTTAACTAGCCTAACATTTTCACCCGACAATCAAAAATTAGCCTATGTTTTCAATGGGCCTACCTATCCGTCTGATATATGGCAGGTTGATCTAAGAAAAATGAAGACAGAACGGCTTACTCAATCTCTTCAGTCAAAGCTTTTGGAAAATAAATTAATTGAACCTATTCTTATTTCATTTAAATCTTTTGACAATCTCCAAGTACCGGCATTTTATTTCAAGCCAAATACCCAAACAGAAAAAACTCCTGTTATTCTATATGTTCATGGGGGTCCTGAAAGCCAAATTCGTGCTGTTTTCAATCCAGTTCTGCAGTATTTTCTAAGCCTTGGATATGCAGTAATTACTCCCAACGTTCGCGGGAGTACAGGATATGGAAAAACATATACTCATCTTGATGATGTCCGTAAACGAATGGACTCCGTTAGAGATCTTGTTTCTTTAGTAGATTGGTTAAAGAAAGAAGGAAGCACTGATCCTAAAAGAGTTGCCATTATGGGAGGGAGCTATGGAGGATTTATGGTTCTTGCAGCCATTTCCCATTACCCGGAATTATGGTCTGCAGCGATTGATCTCGTTGGGATTTCAAGTTTCAGAACTTTTCTTAAAAAAACCAGTCCTTGGCGACGCAAACTTCGCGAAGTTGAATATGGAACTATCGAAAAGGACGGAAACTTTTATGATCTGATTGATCCATTGACTCTATCTGACCGGATTACCAGTCCGCTGATGGTACTTCACGGGTGTAATGACCCACGTGTCCCAATTGAAGAATCTGAACAAATTGTAAATAAATTAATGGCACGAAATCATCCTGTAAAGTTTATCCACTTTGAAAATGAAGGCCATTCCATCGTAAAACTAAATAATAAAATTACTGCCTATACGGCAATAGCACATTTCCTCAATCAACATATTGGAAAATAGATCCAAATGTATCTTTTATATTTAACTCTATTTTCTTCTAATTATTAGGCATTTTTGTTATAATAGTTCATTTTATACGGCTTAAATTTGTATAACTTGCTGGGTTAGTTGCAGCATTTTTTTAATGCTCGTAAAAACAGCATCAGGTAACCCGCCTATCCAATCCCATACAAAGTTTACTTTAAACCCCGTTTGTTGCATAAGAAACTCCTATGGCGGCGCTCCTCGCCGCCACCATCTACTACGAAAACGTAAACTCAAAATAGAGTCTAACCCATTAGCCCATTGACAATAATGGATGATAACAATACAACCAGGCTGAACCTTTTTTGGTGGATCTTAAGTAAGATACCCTGTATAAGAAACTGGTTGTGAC
>NZ_JBNNTG010000045.1:0-32242 GCF_050278525.1 Peribacillus sp. NPDC096540
ACTGTGATATAAATTGAAACGCCGTATACGCGAACCGTACGTACGGTGTTGTGAGAGGGGCGAAAATAATACACTTATTTTCCCCCTACTCGATTTTTCAACTATCGGGGCAGGATAGTGGAAGTTGGAAGAGGACATTCCAAATAAATAAATAGAATAAATTTGATATAAAGAACTCTAATGACGGTGGTGGTCTTATTGAAAAAAACATTCCAAATAAAATACATATTATAGGTTCAGTTGGTAGTGGAAAAACAACCTTAGCAAGAGAGTTATCCTCTAAGTTAAATATCCCACTTTATGAATTGGATAATGTTATTTGGAAAAGGTATGAATCTGGAGATATTAGAAGAACTGAAGAAGAAAGAGAAGAATATTTTAATACTATTATTAATTCTGAAACATGGATTGTAGAGGGGGTTCATAATGAAGAATGGGTGTCTAATAGTTTTCGTAATGCGGAATTAATTATTTTCTTAGATACAAATTATTCAGTGAGAACCTATCGAATAATAAAAAGATTTATCTTACAAAAGATTGGATTAGAAAGGTCAAACTATAAACCCACATTAAATATATTTTTTAAAATGTTTAAGTGGAATAGATATTTTGAAGAAGTAGGGAAAATTTTTATAATAAATTTGGGATATACGATAATAAGATATTAGTTGTGACAAATAAGAACGAAATTAAAAATTACTTCAACTAACATGTGCGTTAACTGAAGATAGAAGCTGTTTTAAGGCAACTTTTTCTTTATGCAACTATCGGGGCAGTTTAGTTGAAGAGTGCTGTTTGATCTTTATTCAACAATTGGGCCATATTCTGGAATAACGGGTAACCCCAAGATACCTGTAACTTTTACATTTAAACTTTAGCGGAAATAATAAAATCCTTTTTGGTTAAGGCTTAGAGGACATTAGAATCTTTAATTCCTGGTGTTAATGTCCTCTATCCTTTATTATCGGACATCAGAAAAACGTTGCTATAAAAGATCTTTCGAATGATTGAAAAGAATGGACGCAAGTCCCATCGCTATGAGAAAAAAACCATATTTGACATCCTAGGGTCTATGAGTGTACACGGAAATCTCGACCTGCTGCGTAGAAAATTGAATTTAAAAATGAAGCTTGATAACGCTCATCTAGGTCTGCATGACATTCTGTTAAGGTCCCAGTTGATTCGGATTTTGAGAAAAACGGTAGTATCAAACTCGTTTTTTGTTATTAGCATGATGGGCATGGGGTTTATCCTCTTACAGAGTAGAAGACAACTCGGACATCTCTGTTACTGTGGTTGCTGACCATCGTACTGCTTTTTCTTCATTCTTGTGCCCAGTATGATGAGGGCGACATAGATTACGATGGCAATCGAATCTATAAGCGTATCCGTAAGCCCCGATACGTCAAGCAATGCCGTTACACCAAGAATAACCATTAGTCGGACAATCAGGATCGCCGCGATCAACCATGCGGCAAACCGGATCTTTGATCGCTCGGTTTGGAATGACATGAAAATGAAAGCGATGCCGAAGATCAGATTTTCCGCCGTGATGATGTGCCAGACATACGTGAATACTGTCCGGGTACCAACGGATATCGCCTCAATGTTGAGCGTCGGTAGCACAGCGGATTGCCCGTTCCATGCGTGCGTGACGGCAAACAGCATCGCAAGGACGCCTGCAATCAGATAATAAAAATTCCTAACCTTGATGTTCACCACAACCTTTCTTGGAAATTCCCGGTTCCTTCTTTCTCTTTTTTGTTTACTTCTTTATTATTTTCAATTTATTTCCTTAAAGTGATTTTATTCACTTTAAAATGCAGAAAGAACGTTACTTTAAATAAAGTGGCTCATTTCCGTGACCTTGTCATTTTATGCCACAAACGGGCGCGTTTCTTGAATAAGGTTAGCTTTTCTTATAGAACTAACGGGTGCGTTAGCTTATGATCGGAGCTGTCTTTAAGGCGACTTTTTCTTTAAGCAACTATCAGGGCAGGATAGTTGCATAAGAAAAAAAGGATTTTCTGACTAATTAATGGAATTTATATTAAAATGATTAAATCCAAATAAACAAGAATAATAATTACATATGAAAGGGGGATGTAAATGAATTTTACTATCCGTAAAATGCAAATGGAGGACATACATCAAGTTCAACAAGTTGCAAAAACAAGTTGGAATTCTACCTATGAAGGCATTATCCCTCTTAAAATTCAGGGGAATTTCTTAAAGTCTGCTTATAATGATGAGATGATGCAAAAACGTTTAGAGGGTTCTTTTATATTCGTTTCAGAGGTTGATAGAAAAATTGTAGGCTTCGCTAACTTCTCTCCTGTAAAAGAAGGCGGGGAGGCAGAACTTGGAGCAATTTATATAAACCCAGAATACCAAGGAAAAGGAATAGGAACTGCTTTACTAAAAGAGGGCATTAAGTACTTAGAAGGTGCAAAAGAAATTTTTGTCAATGTAGAAAAAGATAATCAAATAGGAACAACGTTTTACAAGGCAAAAGGGTTAGAAGTTATATCTGAATTTGATGATAACTTTGATGGACATATCCTTAAAACAGTAAGAATGGTCCTAAAACTATGATTGTGATTTGTTAAAAGAACAATGATTTGAGAAGTTAAACCTAATGATAACTAATTGAAACGTTTTGACCTAAATGGTGCGATAGTTTAACAAAGGGTTGCTGCGGCGACCTTTTTCTTAACTAACAGGGGCGTTAGCTTAAGATCGGATCTGTCTTTAAGGTAGCTTTTTCTTTATGCAACTAACGGGGCAGGGTAGCTCTATAAGAAATTGAACCAATATGTAATAATTGTTAAAATTAAATTTGAGAGAATAGGAGAACAGCTAACAGGTGCATTGAGGGAGATTATGAAAGGTTTAAATTTATCAATAGTAAAGTCCAACAATATCCATTTTTAGATAACCTTAAATGGGTTTGTTTGTTTTCTTGTAAACTTTCATAAGGCACTTTTGAATACAAACAATGTAGTAATTTGTTTCAAAATAATTCGAATACTATTATAGTATAAAGAAAATAGTAGGGAGACGATTTTGGATTGATTAGAATTGGAGTGTTAGTTGCATACAATTCATTAGAAGAGATAAAACCCATTGAGCAGTTATTAAAAACACAGTGTGAGTTAACCTTTTTTACATATAAAAAATTGGTTGAAATAAAACAAATATATACTGAAACTCAATTTTTATTCGATGGGATTGTCATGAATCATCTTGCTTATTTATCATTAGAAAAAGAAGTTATCGAATTTAAGACTCCTACATTTAGCTATATGCCAAGTGAAAGTGATTTTTTTAAGACAATGTTTAAGGTCAGCACAACTTATAGGGACCTTGACTTCTCAAGGGTCTGCTTCGATTATATTGGTTATTCCGATTTATTTTTTGAATTAGAAGATGTTTTTGTAGAAGGACAATTTCCATATATAATAGAAGGACATATTTCTGATCAAATGTATGAAGAATTGTTACAGAAGCACCTTGAACTTAGTAAAGCTGGAAAGATTGACCTGTCAATAACATCCTTTAGTAGTATTTTAAATGAGCTAACTAAACTTGGAATTAGGGCTGTTCATCTTAATGCAACCCTAAAAACAATCCTTGAGACCTTTGAAATAGTGATAAAGGAAATTGAATATCGAAGATTAACCGAGAACCGGATTGTCATTGGTCATATTACAAGTGACTCATTTGAACCCTCTAATGATGGATTGAATGATTTGGAATTAAACCAAATGTTATTGCACACTTCTTTGTTGTCGTTCAGCAAAGGAAATAATGTTCCTCTTATTATTCAAAGAAATAATTTATCTTTTGAAATAATAACTTCTTATAAAGATCTTAAACTTTTAACAAATCAGTTTAAATCAGATTTGGTTTTGGAATATTTAAAAGAACAATTGCAGTTTAATATAAATATTGGATGGGGAATTGGAAAGACATTGTATGAGGCCAGAAAAAAGGCGCAAAATGCCAATAATAATGCGGATACGGATTCCTATCAATCTATCATTATTACCGAAGATGACCAAATTATTGAACCTTTAGAAGGTAGATCTTTGTTAAAATACTCAAACTCAGTTAGTCCTGAGTTACATGAGCTAAGTGAAAGATTAGACATTTCATCCCTACAACTTCAAAAAATATTATCAGTGATTTCAAATACCAACAGCAATGAACTTTCATCCGAGGACATTTCCTTCCATCTAGGAATTACGATTAGAAGTGCAAACAGGATGCTGAATAAGTTGGAGGACAAAGGCGTTGCAAGTGCTATATATAAAAAGCAGGAAAAATTAAGAGGAAGACCGAAGAAAATTTATAAAATTAACTTTCAAAAGGCCTTGGATAACTAATTGTAAATAGGCAATACCTCTATCAGGTACCAAATAAGGTACCTGATATTTTTTTATAATGGTGATTTTTAAAATAAAACCATTAGGATGTTGTCTACTTCCTTGAGAAATTGGTTGGAAAAAAACTAATTGAAGTTATCAAAATATTATGTTAAATTAATTTAAGACATAGTCTTAAATATGACTTAAATATTTTAATGTACAGATGTTATCCAATTAATAAGGAGGTGTATCCTACTAAGTTATTAAAAAACCTATAAATGAAAACGTTAACAATAGAATGGGGGTTATTTATGGATACAACTAGTACAAACCGTAAACACAAAACATTAATACTTACACTTCTAGTATTTGGTTATATTATCAACACCTTCGACAGAATAGCCATTAATGTAGCTGTCATTCCAATTTCCAAAGAGTTCGGATTAACGGAAACACAAGTAGGGCTTATAATTAGCAGTTTTTTTCTAAGCTATGCTATTATGCAGCCGATTGGAGGAAGCCTGGCAGATAGAATAGGTTCTCGTAAAGTAATCGTATATTCCTTAATTGCTTGGTCGATTCTAACAATCGTAACCGGTGCAGCATGGTCATTTCTTTCTCTAATCGCTTTCCGTTTTTTATTTGGCATTGGAGAAGGAAGCTTTCCTGCAGCAAGCCAAGTTTCGCTCGCTGAAACCTTTCCACAGAAAGAGCGAGGACGTGCCAAATCGATTCTGCTTGCAGGAGGGAAGGTAGGAGGAGTACTAGGCACACTGGTTATTGCAGCTATAATTGCTCACTTTAATTGGAAGTTCATGTTTGTCATCCTTGGCTTTGCTGGTTTGATACTTGCTCTATTTTTTTGGAAATATTTCCATCCGGTCGAAATTCAATTAGAATCCCAAAAGACAGCTGGTAGAAAAATGTCGTTAAAGGAGGCTTTTAAAACTCCATTAATGTGGAAACTTACGGTAATTTACTTTGGGATTTCCATCGTAAGCTGGGGTTCAGCGTCATGGATGCCATCTTATTTGGTTAAAATACGCAATCTAGATTTAGTTTCAATGGGAGCAGTGGAAACTATTCCGTCAATTTTTGGTCTTATTACGATTCTAATCAGTGGTTGGATATTGGATAAATACATGGTCGGACGTGAAAAATATTTAATCGTTTTTGGTTCTTTGATGGGGATTGTCTCATTATATTTATTTATCCATTCCCCTTCCATTGTATATGTTATCGTATATGGTTCATTATCTAACATGGGAGTTTGCTTTGCTCTAGTTGCAACTCTTACTATGCCACTAAAATATGTAGCCTCCTCCTCAATGGGATCGGCTACCGGTATGATTTATTTGGGTGGACAAACAGCCGGTGTGATTGCCCCAACTGCGATGGGATTCATTATCCAACAGTTTAACGGTTCCTATAATGCAGGTTTTTGGTTTTTAATCGCAGCTCTTGGCATTTCACTACTGGTTGGGATGACTTTGAGAGTTTCTAACACAACAGATACACAGGCTGGAGAACTATTACAGGTTAGGTAGGGTAATTTTAGTTATAGATTAAAGTATTGCCATCTAGCTGTATGTGAGAGGCGAAAATAAATTTGAAAAGAGGAAAGGTGTTTCTATGTTTAATCGTGAAAGAATAATGGATATTATTGAACAAAAAAGAGAGAAGCTTATCCATGTAAGCGACCGTATTTGGGAATATGCTGAAACTAGGTTTGAAGAATTCCAATCTTCAGAGTTGCTTTGCAAAACACTGGAAGAAGAAGGGTTTAGTATAGAACGAGGAGTCGGAGGGCTGGAAACTGCATTTATTGGAAGTTATGGAAGTGGGAGTCCCGTCATTGCTATTCTTGGGGAATATGATGCTCTCTCTGGATTAAGCCAAGAACGAGGAACGGCTCTTCAACAGCCGATTCAGCTGAGAGGTAACGGTCATGGCTGCGGGCATAATTTATTAGGGACGGGTTCATTGGCAGCTGCTGTCGCAGTTCGTCATTACATGGAGGAAAACAACATTAAAGGAACAATTCGCTATTACGGCTGTCCTGCCGAAGAAGGTGGCTCCGGGAAAACGATCATGGTCCTTAAGGGTTTGTTTGATGATGTAGACACAGCCATCTCCTGGCATCCGTATTCCTTTAACGCAGTTGCATCGGTATCTAATGTGGCCAACTATCAGGTGTACTTTAAATTCAAAGGTAAAGCAGCCCATGCCTCTGGCTCCCCTCATCTCGGACGCAGTGCATTGGATGCCCTAGAGCTGATGAATGTTGGGGTAAACTTTCTCCGTGAACATATCATACCAGAAGCTCGCATTCACTACGCAATTACCAACACTGGAGGGCTCGCTCCCAATGTCGTCCAGGCTGAGGCAGAAGCACTCTATTTGGTTCGAGCTCCAAAAATAGAGCAGGTAGAAGAGATTTACCAACGTGTATGCAAGGTTGCCCATGGAGCTGCCATGATGACGGAAACCGAAGTTGAAATCACTTTTGATAAAGGATGTTCCAACTTGATTCCTAATCAAACGTTAGCAGCTGTTATGTACAATAATTTCAGTAAGATAGGGGTTCCAGATTTTAACGAAGAAGAAATAGCTTTTGCCCGTCAAATTCGCGCCATCATGCCAGAATCGGATAAGCATAGTATTTTTCATATGCTTTCACAGCTTCCGGTACCCAAAGAATTACTACAGCAGATAAAAGAACAAGAACTTTCAACAGTGTTAATGCCTTATGTGAACAAAACATTTCATATGACTGGTTCGACCGATGTGGGAGATGTAAGCTGGAATGTACCTACTGTGCAATGTGCGACCAATTGCTTTGCGATGGGAACCCAGCTTCATTCCTGGCAGGCAGTGGCTCAAGGGGGAACCTCCATCGGTCATAAAGGTATGCTTCATGCTGGCAAAGTGATGGCAACTACAGCTGTTGAATTGTTACTACGACCGGAAGTTATTGTCGAAGCAAAAGCCGAACTGAAGGAAAGATTGGATGGGGCTACCTATGTCTGCCCAATTCCAAAGGAAGTCAATCCATCTAGGAATCTATAATTTTCTTTAATTTATTTGGAAACATTGATAAGGTTGCCAAGGCTTTTTGAAAAAAGCACTTGGCTGTTTTATTATATGAATTATTTGCGGTAATGCCTAAACCCAGGGATGTAGGGCGAGATACGGTCCTTAACAAGGGAAAAAATATATCGTTAAATGGATTTATGATAGTGTGTATTGTGAAATAAAAGAATTAGCTGCAAAAATAATTCAAGCAAATGAAGAATAGATATATATGATACATTATGAATTGGATGGTGAACTTTTAATTAATTTCTCTAGTAGGCATAGTAAGCTTACTCTAGAAGAGGAAAGTGTTTAGGACAAGTAAGGTGTTATAAAGAGGATTTACCATTTGATCCCCACGCCCTTATATCAGAAAAGAATTCTAAAAAATTATATGAAATTTTCTTTGACAGATAGCTCGATGAATAAAGTCGCTGAGCATTTCTATTACTCTACCTTGAGAGTTTGTTAATCAACTAACGAAGAGCGTTAGCACAATTAGAAATAGTGGTGAAGTATTGATTCTTTTATATTAAAATCTTCAGCAATCGGGCGCATAGATGGAGTAACGAAAAAAGCCCAATTTCTCAATTGTAACGCTGAGAAATTGGGCTTTTTATATTGGCATTTCCTTAACGTTGTAAATCCGCATTTTCCTGCTACCCCCATGCCCATCAAGTTAAAGTTTTATTGCACCCCCAGAACGAAATTTTTAGGCTTTCTTGTAACAAAGAAGCATATTCTATCATATTGGAGTTGTTTTCTTAGCTTGATAGCGATGTTGTGTGACCCCTTCATGGTGATATGGTATACCTAAATAGAAGAATAAGAACCTTCATTTTCGAGGGTAGTTATAGGAAGACTTACATTAATTGTCGTTCCTTTGCCCACTTCACTTTCGATAAGTATCTTTCCTTGGTGCTTTTCAATAATTTTATAACAGATCATTAATCCTAAGCCGATACCATCTTCTTTGATACTATAAAATGGCTCTCCTAGATAAGGTTTACGTTCTTTTGGAATTCCACACCCGTGATCGATAAATCGAATGCTTAGCTGGTGCATATCAGGTACATATTCGATTTGAATCAAGATTTCTCCTCCCATTGTCGTCGCTTTAATCGCATTTTTTAAGATATTAATAAATACTTGCTTTAATTGATTGCCTTCACAAAGTGACACATAAAAAAACACCATCCTTTTTATCGTATTACAGAAAGAATAGCGTTTTTTTCGTTTTGGTGATAATAATTTGCCTTAGTTTGATGGGCATGGGGTAGCGTCAGGAAAATGTGAATTTACAACGTTAAGCACTTTTTCCTGACGCTACCCTAGGTATGGAAAAACAAAATGCATTCAAAATTCATTTATTAACTGCTCGGGTTAGCCCCATAAGCTAGCAATTGAAAAGAGACTGACACCTATGTGTCTAGGGGGGGATTTTTGCACCAGAACCATAAATATTACAGTAGCATATTGTTAGAGTGAAATCAGGGGGGTATACAATTAATTCAAATAATAATATAGTTGTATGTATAGTAATTTGATTTATTTTACATTTTATTAATACAATTACTTTATTGGGATTTATTGATTGATATAAAGAAGTATAGTGTTAAAGTAATGAAGGGGTTGGTTTTTATTACTATGTTTGGAAAAGTTACAGAATTCATGCCTATGAAGCATGTGGAAAGAAAGCTTGGGAAATATGGCATTCAGTTAGTCCATTTTATTCCGGGGCGTATCAGGCTACAATCTGCTGAATGGAAAGAGAATGATAATTTAGTAGATAAAATTACAAAGAAGCTGCAAGCACAGCCTTTTGTATTTTTTATTCAGTCAACGAAAGAAACAGGGAGTTTAGTTATTACATATGATGCATCTTATATTACAAATATGAAAGAATTAGAGGCATGGTTCGGAATACTAGATGAAGTATATGTGAATGGATTTGTAAGGTAGGGGGAAATAGTTTGATATCAACAATTATGGGCATAGGGGCTTCTTTATTTGCACCGAAAATTATGTCCCAATTTCGAGATCAAAAAATAAAAGTTATACATGCTATGCCGGGAAGATTACGCATACAGTGTGATAATTGGAAGAATCCTATAGTAGCAAACATTTTAAATGACAAGGTGGAAAAACATCCACTTATTTCAACTGCAACGGCTTCACCTATTACAGGAAGCTTTACTTTAGAGTTTATCGTTCCTCATATTAGTCAGCAAGAATTAGATGATGTTCTACATTCTATTGTTCAAATTGCATCGGATGCGATGCTGTATGCAGATGCTACTCTTATGAGAGGCATGAAAAAAACAATGGACACAGTAGATGTAGGAATTAAAAGACAGACGAATGGATTTGCGGATTTTGATAGTTTATTTGTATTGTTTTTATTAGGAAAAGGAATACATGGCTTCAGCAGTGGGCCTACATTTTCAGCTAGCCTATTTTTTTGGGCATATTCTATTGTGAAAGGGAAAGGAAGTGACAGACCGCATGTTTGATTCAATTCATGTGGTACATTCCTTACCAGGTAGAACAAGGTTACAAGTAAAGAGCGCGGCGCAGCCTGCGATGATAGAAAGCTTAGTTCGTTCGTTACCACAAGTATTTTCAGCAACGTATACACGTGAGACAAGTAGTTTACTTGTTTATCACGATATAACACTCTCTTTTTCCAATTTGAAACTGTGGTTAACAAACTTTCTTTCGTTTGAAAAAAAGGTGAGTCAGCATTCCTTTTCTTGGAAACAATTTGCACCTGTTGTAGCATGTGCTGGAGTCTTAATCACAAACTGGTACATTCAGCGTAGTCAATTTGGACTTATGTGGAAAGCAGTATCGTATTGGACTGCAATGGCCACTTCTGTTTTCACTTCTTATGAGGTAATAAAAGATGGAATTGCTAATGTGGTAAAAGAACGGAAAGCAAATGCAAATACATTAACAGCAGCTTCCATTTTTGCTTCTTTATATTTGAAAAATCCAGGATCGGCGCTCGTCATTACATTGATGTCTACAATTAGTGAATTATTGACAGAGTATACGTCAGAAAAAACGAAGCAATATATTCATTCTGTTCTAGAATTTGATACAACATATGCTTGGCGATTGAATGAACAAGGGATAGAGGAAAAAGTTCAACTTGAGCACATTCAAATTGATGATACAGTTGTTGCATTTACAGGAGAAAAGATACCAGTAGATGGTGTTATTCTAGAAGGGAATGGAGTGATTGATGAATCGTCTATTACTGGAGAGTATATGCCAAAAGAAGTTGGAAAGAATGCGCAAGTGTACGCGGGAAGTATTTTGCAAAATGGACAATTGAATGTCCGTGTTGAGAAAATTGGCGATGATACAGCTATTTCACGCATTGTAAAACTATTGGAAGAAGCTCAAGAGAAACAAGCGCCAATTCAAAATATAGCAGATAAATTAGCTGAAAAAATGGTTCCGGTTTCATTTGCATTAGCGATAGCTACCTTTATTTTAACGCGAAATATGAATCGTACGATGAACATGTTGGTCATCGATTTTATTTGTGGTATTAAGCTATCAACTGCGACAGCCTTGTATGCTGGGATTGGGAAAGCTGCTAAAAAAGGAGCTATTATTAAAGGGAGTAATCATCTCGAAGAAATGGCGAAGTTAGACACAGTTGTTCTTGATAAAACAGGTACAATTACAGAGGGAACTCCAGTTGTAGAACATGTTATTCCTTGCGCAGGATATGAAAAAGAGGATGTTATTAAATGGGCAGCTGTCGCTGAAAGAAATTCATCTCATCCAATTGCTGAAGCAGTTATGAGACAAGCTGATGAGTGGGGGATTGAAATTCCGAAGCGAGATGACAATGTCCAAGTTGATACAATTGTTGGTAAAGGAATTTGTACATACTTGGAAGGAAAGCGTATTGCGGTCGGTAGTTTGAGATTTATGAATGAATTACAAGTAAATATGGAATCTTTCATCAAAAATATAGATAAGGATGCAAATATTATTTACGTTGCATACGATAGGGCGCTAGTAGGTGTCGTTAGTATATTTGATAAGATTCGTTCCGGTATGTATAAAGCGATTCGAGACTTGCGTCAACAAGGAATAAGAGATGTTGTCATGTTAACAGGTGATAAACAAGTTGTAGCTCAAGAAATGGCAGATCGATTGCGCCTTGATTGGTATCATGCGGAAACTTTACCTGAGGATAAGGCGAAGTATGTGTTGCAATACGGGCGAAAGAACAGAGTGATGATGGTAGGAGATGGAATTAATGATGCGCCTGCGTTAGCGCATGCGAATGTTGGTGTTACAATGGGAGCGAAGCGAACGGATATCGCTTCAGAGGCCAGTGATATTATTATTACATCTGATCATCCAGAAATGTTATCAGAGTTAGTTGGGTTATCGAAAAAAACGATGAATATTATTAAACAGAATTTTATTGCAACTTTTGTGATTAATGGAGCAGCCATTTTATTCGGTGCATTTGGAATTTTTTCACCAGTTATAGGAGCAGCAATTCATAATGCTGCAACAATTGGTGTTGTATTTAACAGTGCAAGAATTTTATGGGAAGGAGACGGAAAATATGAGACCAAAGTTCTATATTCTGCATGATATACCAGGACGTATTCGTTTACATATTCCAGCTTTGCGAGATAACACGAAATATGATGAAATTCAAACGATGTTTGCATCGCTTAGAGGAATTCAATTTATAGGTATTCAGCCGTTAATTCAAACAATGTTAATTCAATATGATGTAACAGAAGTTTCACGCAATCATGTATTAAAATATGTATCTCTTTTTTTTCATCAAACTCGTCTAGATCCATTAGATGATCTGATGATTCATGTTACACCAAGTGTACGAGGAGATGTATTTCGTACATTGGTAGCTGGTGTTTTACTAGTATTTGCATATATTCGTAAACCATCGATGAAAAAACCAGATGCGCTGGTATATGGAGCTGTCATTGCGACGGGATACGCAGTATTATCGCATGGTAATAACAATAATAAATTGCGTCACCCTGATATTTTAACAGGAATACTTAGCATTGTATCACTTGGACCATCGAATATGCTTCATATGGCGATGGTAACGTGGGCTGTGAATGTATTAGAGTTATTACATGAGATGCGTGTGAGCAATCGAATAAAATATACAATGTAAGATGTAATTTCATGTATTATATATGAATTTATATAAAATATAAAAATATAGTAATGGAGGAAGAAAAAGATGACATTAAACAGAGATTTCTTAATGGGGTTTGTTTCTGGAGCAGTAGTAGGAGCTGTAGGCTATCGTTTATATGAACAAAATGGTGGCCAATTACAACGCCTTGTACAACCAAACGCAGTATTTGGTGGCAGAGCACCTGAAGGCGCAGTTTCTTACCAACCTTCTGTAGAAGAGCTTATGGCACAAAAAGAACGTCTAGAAGACATGATTGCTGAATTACAAGTACGATAAGAAAATGGGGACCAGCTAATGAGCTGGTCCCCATTTTTGGTTCTGGCGTCAAAATGATTCTCTAAAAACCATAGATGGCAGTCTCCTTTCAATTACTAACTTATGAAACTAACCCGAATAGTTAATGAATGAATTTTGAATATGCTGTTGAATTGAAACAAAGTTGTACTCTTTATAAGAAAGTCGTACCGTTTTGATAAAAGTTTAATCGTTTATAAAAAAGATGAACAGGTATTATGTGAATTACGTTTTTTGTCGAATGACAATATGGTTGTTTAATTTACAATAAAGGCGTTTAAAAATTACTTCGTAACCTGCATTCTACCGTTTTTCAAACAACTTTATTTTCGAAATGAGCGTCATGTTCTCTCAGTGAAAACGTAAAATAAAAAAACTTTATGATGAGAATCAAGACAGTTGATCACGTAAGAATACACCTTGAGCAACTTATTTTTAAATGACTTCATTGTCACTACACAGTTTTTCTTATTCAACAATCGGGCCATTTTATTGAGTAAGGATCAGAGAAGTGATTAAACTTTTGTAATAAAAGAATGTTTGAATATATTAAGGGCGTGTTTTGATCAATTTTTTTAAAAAAAATACGTTTTTCTGTTGACATTTTAAGGAGATAAGGAATAAGATTATCATAAAGTTGCACAGAGTAAACTTTTTATCTTTAAGGAAATAAAATTTGTTAGGGGAATGAAACATGTCCGATGTAAAAATGTTACGTCTGTCAGATTGTAAACCAGGAGATCACGTTCTTATAAAATCATTATCATTAGAAGGGACTATGAGAAGACGATTATTGGATCTTGGATTTGTAAAGGGATCTGAAATTACAGTAATCCAAAGAAGTCCACTTGGAGATCCTATGGCATTTCGAGTAAGTGACACAACTATTGCATTACGAAAGGAAGAGAGTTCTAAGATTCATGTAGAGAAATTAGGAGGTGCATAAGAGATGAGCGTATACAGAATTGCTCTTGCAGGGAACCCGAATACTGGGAAAAGTACGTTGTTTAATTTGTTGACAGGGTTACGCCAGCACACCGGGAACTGGCCTGGTAAAACGGTTATTCGCGCAGAGGGGGAGTTTACTCATAATGATACTGAGTACACCATTGTAGATTTACCTGGTACTTATTCTCTTTATTCCAATTCCGTAGATGAAGAAGTAGCCCGTGATTACATTATTTTTGATAAACCAGATGTGACGCTTGTCGTTCTAGATGCAACATCATTAGAACGGAATATGAATTTAGCTCTTCAAGTAATGGAGATGACAGACCGCGTCGTTGTTTGCTTGAACTTAATGGATGAAGCCCAGAAAAAAGGAATTAAGATAAATAGTGAGATGCTTAGTAAAAAGCTTGGTACTCCGGTAGTGAAAGTTTCGGCAAGAAATAAAACAGGAATCAAGGAATTGTTAGATATAGTCCATGAAATGGCAAAAGGAAATGTACCGACAAATCCATATCGCATGACCTATTCAGATGATATTGAAGCAAAAATTGAAGAGCTTGCTCCAAAGGTAAGACAAATGATCGGGGATGAATTTCCAATTCGTTGGATCTCTTTGCGTTTATTAGATGGTGATGAAAGGATTCTCAACTCGTTAAATACCTACTTCCAAAAAAAGAAAAAAAGGAAAGGAGGATTTAATAATGTCTCAATCAATGCAACCACTTGAGGGAGAGGGGTCTCTAGTCTATTTATTCAATTATGCTAAAGGCATGGCGAGTGATAACCTTCGAGATGAAATAGTTGAAAACATTTATACAACAAGTAGAGGAATATGCAAAGAAGTCGTAAATTATAAAAATAAAGAAAGAATTCATTCAGAAAAGATAGACAAAGTGTTAACTTCACCCATTTGGGGATTTCCCATTATGCTTGCTATGCTTGGCGCTGTATTCTATCTGACAATTGCTGGAGCGAATGTCCCTTCAAGTATGCTTGCACAGGGATTTGCATGGATGGAAGGACAATTAACCTTGCTCTTTAATGCTATGGGTGCACCAGATTGGCTACATGGTGTCCTAGTTCTCGGTTTCTTTAGAGGTACAGGTTGGGTTATTAGCGTAATGCTTCCTCCAATGGCCATTTTCTTTCCAGTATTTGCTTTACTGGAGAACTACGGTTATCTACCACGCATTGCCTTTAATATGGATCGTCTCTTTAAGAAAGCAGGAGGTCATGGTAAGCAATCAATAACGATGGCAATGGGATTTGGTTGTAACGCAGCTGCCATTATGTCAACGAGAATCATTGAATCTCCAAGAGAACGCATGCTTGCGATTTTGACTAATAACTTTGTTCCATGCAATGGTCGTTGGCCGACGCTCATTTTGTTAGCTTCGCTCTTTATGGCAGCTGGATATACTGGCGGTATAGCTCCCCTTGTTACAGCATTTGCAGTAATGTCAATGGTGTTAGTCGGAATTGTCGTGACTATTACTGTTTCTTGGGTGCTATCAAAAACAGCGCTAAAAGGAGTGCCGACTCATTATACACTTGAGTTACCACCATATCGTCGTCCGAAAATCTGGAATACGGTATTACGCGTAAGTATCGATAAATCTTGGTATGTTTTAAAAAGAGCTGTAATCGTCGCAGCACCAGCTTCAATATTAACTTGGATCGTAGCCAATATTTATATCGGTGATACAAGTATTCTCATGTATTTCGTTAACTTTTTAGATCCTTTTGGGCAAGCGCTTGGTATGGATGGTTTCATCATGGCAGCCTTTATCCTTGGATTGCCAGCCAACGAAATTGTCGTTCCAATCTTAATTATGGCCTATTTGTCCCAAGGCGCGATGTTAGAGCTTGATGATTTAACCGAACTTAAAGAAGTATTTGTTAGCCACGGATGGACCTGGTTAACTGCCTTAAACATGATGCTATTTTCATTACTTCATTTTCCTTGTGGAACGACTCTTTTTAATATTTATAAAGAAACAAAAAGTAAGAAATGGACGTTCATGTCCTTTGCTATTCCTACTGTAATTGCTATTACGGTAACATTCTTAGTGGCTACCTTTGTCAAAGCAATGGGTTGGGTATAAATACAAAGAGACTCAGCTACCCATAACAGAATTTATATATTCAAGGAGATATAGATAATCACTTAATAATGAGTTTCTTGTTAAAGTAATGGGGATTTGTCATTAATAAAAGTGCAGCCAACATAAAGAAACCGACGATATTCCATAATAGGGCGCTTTAATGGAACAAGGAACATAAAATTGATCAAACTTTTTTATAAAAAGTAAATCAATAGAATATGTTAAGAGCGTTTTTTGATCAATCTTTTTTCAAAACACACTCTTTCTTTTTGGGAAAACCCCCGTTATTTACCAATTGTGATTTTTTTATTTCGTAATTTAAATTTATTCATGATAAGATAAAAAAATTAAATACTAGTAAGGTAGGGTGGAGTCAGTCAATTCTGACTCTACCTTGTTTTTTTACCCACCCGATATTTGGAGGTTTTTTTTTGAATGTTATCGTAAACATATTTAAAAAAATGGCGTACAAGTATATTTCCTTGTACGCCATCATAGCACTTTGTTTTGTCGCATCTGTTTTCTTTGTTAATCACAATTATTCATTCTATGAACTTCCAATAGCTAAAGTCATCAAAACAAATCTGGAAAATACAACTGAATTGAATGATATGCATCAAAATGAAGATCGACTATTTACCCAGAGTATAATAGCCGAATTACAAAATGGAGAAGAAAAAGGACAGCTTATCCATTTAACGAATGAATATTCCTCATCCGGAGCTTATGATCAAGAATATCAAGTTGGAAATGATTTATTTGTTTCGATTGATACGAAGACAGAAGAAAATTCAGAGTTAATTGGAACCATAAAAGATGTAAAGCGTGATAAATATGTGTTGATTGTAGGATGGTTTTTTATCTTGACATTACTTATCGTTGGAAAAAAGCAAGGGCTGTTTTCTATTATTAGTTTGGCAGTTAATGCCGTTTTGTTATCATATGCATTAGATGTTTATCTGAATACATCAGGCATTAGTTTGTTATTGATATGCAGTATAAGTATTATACTATTTACGGTCATTTCCCTTTTACTAAGTAACGGTTTTAATGAAAAAACATATGCAGCTATTATTGCAACACTGCTAGGGACCTTTTTATCGCTGTTCATTACTTATCTTGTTATGTGGGTAACTTCAGAAAATGGCCTTCGATATGAAGAAATGCAATTTCTCACTCGTCCTTATAAAATGGTGTTTATGGCAGGTTTATTTATCGGATCTTTAGGAGCCGTAATGGATATAGCTATTACCATGTCTTCTTCGATTTTTGGGTTGTATGAAAAGAATAACCACATATCAGTAAAAGCACTTAAAACTTCAGGATTAGAGATTGGAAAAGACATTATGGGAACCATGACAAATATTTTGTTTTTTGCCTATATAAGTGGATCCATACCTATGATTATTTTGTATTTGAAGAATGCTTCTACATTGGGATATACCCTTTCCATGAACCTTTCATTGGAATTGGCTCGTGCCCTTGCTGGGGGTATTGGAATCGTGTTAACTATTCCGATAGGTCTATATATTTCGATATATTTCGTTAATCGAAAGAAGGAAAGATAATGAATGTATTAATGTTGCTAGCATCCATATTATTAATATTGATGATCTTGATTGGTGGAAAAAAAGGAGCACGTTCATTTTTTGCTTTTTTCTTAAACTTTGGTGTGTTACTTCTTACCATCCTTTTTATGACAAATCCAAATAATGATCCGTATATCGTAACATTGATTGCATGTACGGTGATTAGTTATATTAATTTATTTTTTATTAACGAAGTGAACAGTACAACCAAAACAGCATTCATTTCTACTATTATCACGATTGTTATCGTACTCTTTTTTATTGTCGTTGTAACGGAAAGTGCGATGATACAAGGTTTTGGTGAAGAAGAAATAGAAGAGCTTGGCATCTTTTCCCTTTATATTGGAGTAGATTTTGTTAGAATTGGAGCTTCAGTAATTATTATGAGTACTATTGGTGCCATTATCGATACAGCCATGGCCATTTCATCTCCCATGCGAGAAATGTTACATCACCATCCATCCATTAGCAAGAAAGATTTATTCACATTTGGATTAAGTATTGGGAGGGATATATTAGGAACAACTACGAATACATTATTTTTTGCCTTCTTTGGTGGATATTTGGCATTGCTTATATGGTTTAAAGATTTATCCTATTCTGTTGGAGAAATCGTAAACTCAAAAATATTTAGTGCTGAAATGATCACTATATTTTGTGCCGGAACAGGTGTAGCCCTAATAATTCCTATTACTGCATTGATAACTGCTTATTTTTTAGTGAAAACAAGAGAAAATAATGAGAAAGTTATATAGGTTTCATGGCAAAAAGGCTTATAAGCACTCATTTGTATAAGAGGAACAAATCTTTGGGTTATTCCCTAAAAGCATTGCAAAGAGTATCCATCTGCTCTGTTTAATCCTCTTTACTGTTTCATATTTGGAGGGAAGTTTAGTTTTGCGTAGCCTTCAATAAGGGCCATTATGTGAAAACAGATAGAGAAGGAGGGGATTTTATGGACTATTATATAAAGCATGGATGCCGGTTTCCTTATTGTAAAAAGAGAAATCCAATTGGGTATGTTCATAAAGAGTACGAGTTTTGGAACAAATAGTTTATGGAATTATCAACAGGTTGTTTTTAGTAGTGTAAATGCCGATTATGGAACCTTTATTTATGAAATAAATAAAAAGTGCGCTTCTAATTTTGTTCAGCAATCGAGCCAATTAATGGAGGAGGAAGAATCTCAAGAAAAATTGAATAGTTTTGGTAATGCTAGTATTGTGTTTGTGAACGATCGTATTTAGAAGCAGAAATTTGAGGAATTTGACCAATCAAATAGAAACTTTTATAAACCTTCGTATTGATTAATATATCACTTTACGATATATTAATTTTAGATATATCATAAAGTGATATAAGGGAGGCTCGAAATTGAAATCCTTAGAACAACTTACAGATTCTGTATTTTATATTATGGCATCGCTTACTGAACCAAGGCATGGATATGCAGTGATGAGTTTAGTCGAAGAAACAACAAAGGGTGCATTTGTGATTGGGCCAGCGTCTCTTTACACCATTATAAAGAAACTATTAGGGGAGGAACTTATCTTATTATATGATGATTCAGATTCACGACGAAAAGTTTATGTATTAACCAAAAAAGGACATAATGTCTTACTTAATGATATTGCACGTCGAAAAGTCATGATTGAATTAGCAGAAAAGGGTCTTGAGAAGGGGGAATGAGTGATGGTACGTACAAAATATGTGATGTCGAACGGTCTTGCTTTTGCAGAAGAGAAAGATATGAAGAAGATGCGACAAAAAGCTTTAGATGGATGGCATTTAAAAAGTTTTCGTTTTGCTGGTTATGAGTTAGAAAAGGGTGATCCAGAGGATATAATTTATAGTATTGATTATCGTACATTACAATCGAATGAAGAAGATGAATACTTTGAAATGTTTTCTTATGCAGGTTGGACACATGTTTGTTCAAGTCAGGATATGCATATTTTTAAAGCGAAGAAAGGAACAATGCCGATTTACAGTGATCGAGAATCAACCATAGAAAAAATAGAACGCTTGGCAAATCCACTTAAAGGAATAGTAGCATTCTTTGTTACAATGACGGTAATTTTATGGCTAATGATGACATTTACTTCTGGGTTAGTTCAGAGCATCAGTGAATGGGCCTTCATTTTATCATTCGTATTAACAATACCGGCAATCATGACGTACATGGCGACTTATTATCATAAGTGGAAGAAAGGATTAGGGAAATGAATACTTACCGTACACCGAAATGGATTCGTATTTTCGAAGCTGAGAGATACGTATCGACGCATGTAGGAGAAAAAATAGTATTAAAACCATGGAACTAATGTGAAAGAGTTAGAGATCCAATAAGCTGATTGAAGCCTTTTTTCTTATTCAACTATAGGGCGCGATTACTGAACAATAAGCAGTCGCCTTTTTACTAGGTAGATCTGAATAGTTCTAAAAATGATTGAATGTAAATAATTTAGACCCCAGCTAATCTTCTTATGCGAAGGTAGCTGAGGTTTTAAAGTTGGATGTGCAAAATAGCACTTAAAATACACGCAAATTATCGATCAAAGTGACATTAGATTTTAAGAACATCTGAAAAATAGCACTAATAACGCTCGTTAATGGTGCTTTCCTTTAATATCATAACGTACATTATTTCCTAAATGTTGTTTATACCCCAGGGAGGAGCCATAAATAGCTGTGAGGTGTAATTTATTTTCATTTTAAAATTGATTGACGTGTTTTTAATTGTCTTCCAATGGTTCAAAGGAAAACGGAATTCCAATCATTTTAGCGGTCAATTCATCATAGGACACTAAATCCTTTTTTGACAACTCTTTTAAAGAGCGTTTTCCCATTGCTCTTAATGCCATTTTCATTTCTTCTGTACTCGCTGTTAAGAATTTTTCCGCTGTTTTTACCCCATCTTCGATCTTAAATTGATCTTTGAACTTCCCGTCATACCAAATAGCTTGTGTAGGCGGTTCAAATGGAAGTGCATTCAATACTTGATCATGTGCCAGAGCAAACAACATTGCAGAGCCTAAATAGACAGCGTCGGCTCCGAGTGCAAGCACTTTTAAAAAATGTCCAGGGACTAAAAGTCCTCCTGAAACGATTAAACTAATCTTTCCCTTCATCTTTCTTTTTTCTAGATGATTTGCAGCTCTAATTATCGCATGCAATGTCGGGATTCCAAAGTCATCATATAAAATAGGCGGTGCACCGTGCATGGCTGCTTGTCCACCGTCAATGACAATAAAATCAACCCCCATAAAAATTAGATGGTCTATATCTTCTTCAATTTTCCCTCCTGCTCCAAATTTTGCTCCAATGGGAACTCCTCCTGATAATACCCGAAGCTCCTCAACAAGTAGTTTTAAATCGACAAGTGTTTGATCTTCAAAAAAGTTCTCATAAACAATCGCTGCTTCATTATCATTAAGTCCCATTATTTCACGGGCACGGCCTTTTAAATTTTGTGGAAGGACCTTTTTTCCCATCCCCGCCAATGCACCCTGCCCTAACTTAATTTCAATCATGTCAGCACGCTTAATCACATCTTCTTCCTTTGCCCATTCTGTTTTGGAGAATTGTAAAATATACTTACCTGCAGTATTTAATTCCTCGGGAAAGATTCCGCCTTGGCCAGAGTTAAGCGCAGTTCCAACATTATTAGCTGCTTCCGCCAAAGAAAGCCTTGCTTCTTCACTAAGTGAAATCCCATAGCCCATTCCACTGATCATTAGGGGGATTTTTATTTCCATTGGTTTTTTTGCTTTTGGTCCAATTGTAACAGCAACATCTACATCTTCTTCACCGTCAATTGGAAAAGGTGATGTTTGTGCGGGTATAAACGTAATTGGGTCCAAATGTGGCCATTTTTTTGAAGAGCCGCCAAGCGGACGAAAAAGGATATTCCCTGTTTCAGCGCGTAAGCTATTTTCCAACATATTTTGAATACCCATATGCCGCAGTCCTGGCATTAACTCTATTAGATTCTCTTGATAACTATCGGTTAGAATGATTTTTCCCATTTGTTTAACCATTCGTTTAATTATCCAACGCCAACCAATAAGGATAAATAAAATAAGGACAAATAATATTGAAATCATCACTAAAGACAAATAATATAAAATGGTCGGCATAATCACTTCTCCACTATTGTATAAATTAGACAATCATTATTACTATTATTACCCAAATAGGAAAAATTATTATTTGATATGAAGTCACTCTCAGCCACATGGTGGTAAGTAAATACAAGAGGAGTCCGATTGAAATTTCCTTTAACAGAAAGACTACAAAATACAATGTTCAAATAGATATGGAAGTTTTGGAAGTCGAATTAAATAAAAAAATAGTGTTCCAGTGGGATGCAAATGGAGAAGGACATATTGCTACGATTTCGTTAAAAGAGTTGGATAATTCGAGTACACTTATTGAAGTGAATGAAGAAGGTTTTAAAGAAAATGATGACGAGCTAATTAGTCAATTGTTAGACATTAAAGAGGGCTGGGTCTTTATGTTGACCTGTTTAAAGAATATTTGGAATAGTATTAATAATTTAACAATGTATAATATAGTAAATTATGAAAAGAATAAATATTGTTTAAGATTTAAAGAGGTGTGAGGTAACAATGAACTTTGACATTAAATTATCAGTACAGGAAATATTAGAGAATCAGAATTTTAGAGATGCAAAAGTGATAGCAGGAAAATCTGGGCTTTACCAAACTGTGAAATGGGTTCATGTTATGGAAATAACCCAAATTGAAAAGCTTTTAAACGGGAATGAACTTATCCTTTCTACCGGGGTTGGATGGAAGGGAAATAAAGAGATTTTTCTTGCATTTTTCAAACAGCTTATTGATTCCAAAGCTGCTGGACTTTGTATTGAATTAGGAACATATATACCCAGCATACCAGAAGAAATTATAGAATTAGCAGACCACCATAATTTTCCCTTAATTGTTTTTTACAATAAAGTACGATTTGTTGATATCACACAAGATTTGCATACTCTTTTAATTAAAAAACATTATCAAATGATCTCAGATCTAGAAGATTATTCACACCAGCTAAACCAGCTGCTTGTTACATCTAATCCACAACAGAAAATCTTAAAGTTACTGCATGATCATTTAAACATGACCGTTCTTTTTATTCCAAATCAAGGTGAAACCCAAATAATATCCAAGAAAACGCTAAAAGAAAAGGAACAGATCCTTCAACTTTTGAAAGAAAAAAAGATACAAAGGCACATGAATATCGCCCATCAATCCATACAAGCCTTGAATCAGAAATTCGCTGATTTAATTATTATTTCCGAATCAAATTCAATTACAGAGTTTGAATCACTTATTTTAGACCGCAGTGCGACAGCGCTAGCACAAAACATTTTACGTGTATTATATGTCGAAGAACGAAGAAAGACGAAAGAAATGGAATGGATTCAAAAATGGTTAGAAGGAGCACATAGTGAAGAACAAATATACAGATATCTCTCTGATCTTGAATCCAATCTTGAACCAAATGGATGTGTCGTTTTACTCGTTAAAATTGATCAATTAGAAAAGAAAAATTTAGAAATTACTCATTTGAAAATACTTTTTCGTTCTATTTTCCAATCAAATGGTTTCTTTCTTTTATCTACTATAAGGAAAAACCAAATCATTTTTATATTGTTAAACAAGCGGAAAAACGAGGACTGGAAAATTAGAATTGAAACAGGAATAAATCATATACAAAAAGAATTGGCCGAGGATCAAAACTTTGCCCAAATTAAATGTAGTATTGGAAAGTTTATCGACAAGTTAAGCGATGTAAAAAAGAGCTATCATACGGCCCAGGAGGCATTAATTATTCAAGAGAAAATGTCAAAAGAATGCTCCAGTTACTTTTATGAAGATTTGTATATTTTTCGACTAGTTTCGATAGCCAACGAGCAAGGAGCTCTTGAGGATTTTATTTCCGATTATTTAGGGCCTGTACTCATGTATGATCAACAAAATAACGGAAAATTAATGGAAACATTAAAAGCTTATCTTAAATGCAATGGTTCTAAGCAAGAAACCGCAAAAAATTTATATATCGTTCGTCAGACACTTTACCAACGACTTCAAAAATTAAATGAGCTATTAGGCGAAGATTTTATGTATTTCTATAAACGACAAGCGATAGAATTTGCCATTACTGCCTATGATTATGTATCTGCTTCTAAATCGCGATAAAATATGTTGAAACCCTATTCTGTGGTTTCTTTTTTATTTTAGACTTTTTGTAAATATTTGTATTATATATTATCAGAATGTAGTGAAATTTATACAAATAAGTTTACATACTGTCTACTGAATGCGCTTTCTTTTGCAGATATAATAAACATATAGGATGTTATTTCAAAACAGGAGGTTTCGCTATGGTCGTAATCAAAAATGTACAAACGTTGAAAAACTATATTGGTGGTCAATGGATAGAATCCACAAGTAAACAAGTTGAAGAAGTACCAAATCCAGCAACGGGAGAGGTCATTGCTCGTGTACCGCTTTCGACTAGGGAGGATTTAGAAAGAGCTGTTGCAACTGCTAAAGAAGCATTCAAAACATGGAGAAAGGTCGCAGTTCCTCGACGTGCTCGTATTCTATTTCGCTATCAACAACTATTAGTTGATAACTGGGAGGAGTTAGCTAGACTCGTTACCCTGGAAAACGGAAAAAGTTATGAAGAAGCTTACGGTGAAGTCTTGCGCGGGATTGAATGTGTTGAATTTGCCGCAGGTGCACCCACTTTAATGATGGGACAGCAGCTTCCGGATATTGCCACTGGTGTTGAATCGGGTATGTATCGTTACCCGATTGGAGTAATCGGGGGAATAACACCGTTTAATTTTCCGATGATGGTTCCATGCTGGATGTTCCCACTCGCAATTGCATGTGGAAACACGTTTGTATTAAAACCATCTGAAAGAACACCGTTGTTGGTTAATCGTTTAGCTGAACTGTTTAAAGAGGCTGGTCTTCCAGATGGCGTATTAAATATTGTGCATGGTGCACACGACGTTGTTAATGGCATTTTAGATAATGAGGATGTGAAGGCTGTATCCTTCGTTGGTTCTCAACCTGTGGCTGAGTATATATACAAAACTGCAGCAGCAAACGGCAAACGTGTACAAGCTCTTGCAGGGGCAAAAAACCATTCAATCGTATTAAAAGATGCGGACCTTAGTGCTGCAGCGAAAGAAATTACAAATGCTGCCTTCGGTTCAGCCGGTGAACGATGCATGGCTGCTTCTGTTGTTGTCGTGGAAGAAGACGTGGCAGATGAGCTCGTTAATAGACTGGTTCAAACAGCTAACAGTATTACCATCGGCAATGGCCTGGAAGAAGGCGTTTTCCTCGGTCCCGTTATTCGTGAAGGGCATAAAGAGCGGACAATCGGCTACATTCAATCCGGTGTAGATCAGGGAGCGACACTTGTTCGTGACGGACGTAAAGATGATGCAGCCAACGGCGAAGGCTATTTTGTTGGCCCGACGATTTTTGACCATGTGACACAGGAAATGAAAATCTGGCAGGATGAAATCTTCGCACCGGTTCTTTCGGTTGTACGTGCAAAAGATTTGACGGAAGCGATTGATTTTGCAAATGCGTCACCATTCGCAAATGGCGCATGCCTGTACACCAACAGCGCTAAAGCCATTCGTGAATTCCGTGAAGAAATTGATGCAGGTATGCTTGGGGTCAACCTTGGAGTTCCTGCTCCAATGGCATTCTTCCCCTTCTCAGGGTATAAGAAATCCTTCTATGGTGATCTCCATGCAAATGGAAAAGATGGCGTAGAATTCTATACTCGCAAGAAAATGCTTACGGCTCGTTATTAAAAGAGTGATGTAAAATCATAAAAGGATAGAATGGAGTTGATGATTGTGCAAGCGACAGAACAAACACAAAATTTGCAAAAAGCAGATGAAAAGTACCTTTGGCATGCAATGAGAGGAGCAGCGCCTAGTCCAGCGAATTTAATCATCACAAAAGCGGAAGGGGCATGGGTGACGGATATTGATGGAAACCGTTATTTAGACGGTATGTCCGGCCTTTGGTGCGTGAATGTTGGGTATGGTCGCAAAGAGCTTGCAAGAGCGGCTTTTGAACAGCTTGAAGAAATGCCGTATTTTCCTTTAACACAAAGTCATGTTCCTGCCATTAAATTAGCAGAAAAATTGAATGAATGGCTTGGCGGCGATTACGTCATTTTCTTTTCGAACAGCGGCTCGGAAGCGAATGAAACGGCGTTTAAAATTGCTCGTCAGTATCATCAGCAAAAAGGGGAGCATGGACGCTATAAGTTTATTTCACGCTATCGCGCTTACCACGGTAATTCAATGGGGGCTCTTGCAGCGACAGGCCAAGCACAACGAAAGTACAAATATGAACCATTGGGACAAGGATTTCTGCATGTAGCGCCGCCTGATACGTATCGTAATCCAGATGATGTTCATACGCTGGCAAGTGCTGATGAAATAGATCGTGTCATGACATGGGAGTTAAGCCAAACAGTAGCCGGTGTGATTATGGAGCCGATTATTACCGGGGGCGGAATTTTAATGCCTCCTGATGGATATATGGCAAAAGTAAAAGAAATTTGTGAGAAGAACGGTGCGTTGCTCATTTGTGATGAAGTGATATGCGGATTTGGCCGGACAGGGAAACCGTTCGGATTTATGAACTATGGCGTCAAGCCGGATATCATTACAATGGCAAAAGGGATTACAAGTGCGTATCTTCCTTTGTCAGCAACGGCAGTCAGACGAGAGATTTATGAGGCTTACATAGGCAGTGAAGATTATGACCGCTTCCGCCATGTGAATACGTTCGGAGGAAATCCTTCTGCCTGCGCTCTGGCTCTGAAGAATTTGGAAATCATGGAGAATGAGAAACTCATTGAACGCTCCAAAGAATTGGGTGAACGACTGTTACGTGAACTAGAGGATGTAAAGGAACATCCAAACGTGGGAGATGTTCGTGGAAAAGGCCTTCTTTTAGGTATTGAACTAGTAGAAGATAAGCAAACAAAAGAACCGGCTGCCATTGAAAAAATGAACAAAGTCATCAGTGCTTGTAAAGAAAAGGGACTGATTATCGGTAAAAATGGTGACACCGTTGCAGGATACAATAATGTTTTGCAAATTTCTCCTCCATTAAGCATTACAGAAGATGACTTTACTTTTATTGTTAAAACAATAAAAGAATGTTTATTTCAACTTTAACTAATTATTGATAAATCTTGTTAAAACACGGAATAGCACATCGAGAGATATAACTTTTTTAAATACTGAACTGAATACTCTAAAAGAGGAATTCTGAAAGGGATGAGTTTATGAAAGCTGATGTTGTATTGATAAATGGAGAAGTTATTACAGTAGATCAAAAGAATACAGTAGTCGAAGCTGTAGCAATAAAAAATAATCGTATTGCAGTTGTTGGTTCAAATCAGGAGGTTAAGAGTTTTATAGGAGAAAAAACGGATGTAATTGACCTGCAAGGAAAAACGCTTCTTCCGGGATTCATTGATTCACATATTCACCTCATTTCTTATGGGGAGAATCAGTTGGCGGTAAGTTGTAAAGCTGAACATATCGATTCTATCGAGGCTTTGTTAGATGACCTGAAAAAGAAAGCCTTAGAAACTCCTAAAGGTGAATGGATACGTGCTTGGGGCTTTAATGAAACCGCTGTGAAGGAAAAGCGCTATCCAACAATCGCTGAGCTGGATGAAATTTCAGTTGAACACCCCATTATTGTATCCCGTACTTGCCACCATATAAGCGTGGTGAACAGCAAAGCATTAGAAATTGCGCAAATTAACGAGAACACACCGGATCCTAATGGGGGAATTATTGAAAAGAATCAGGCAGGAAGGCTTACAGGAAAGTTAATTGAAGCAGCAAATATGGGTATGAACGAGGTTGCAAGTTATACAGAAAGTGAACTGATGAAGGCTGTGAAAATTGCATCAGACCATTTCGTTGCAGCGGGCATAACAAGTATACATGATGCAGGTGGAAACGGTGCTGAGAGTTACCGTTTACTGCAACAAGCTGTGAAGAGTAAGGATATTCGTGTCCGAATATATGCAATGATATGTCAGGTAAATAACTCCCATGAATTTGTTAATAAAATGGTCGAAGCTGGTGTGGTAACTGGTACCGGGGATGAGAGATTCAAAGTTGGACCAGCTAAATTGTTTACAGATGGGAGTAGCACCGGACCTACCATTGCAACACGTGAGCCGTACTCCAGTGACTCTAACAATTATGGCATTCTTTATTATAGTGAGGAAGAAATCTACCAGGTTTTAGGTGAAGCACATAAAAAAGGCTATCAAATCACTGTACATGCACAAGGTGATAAAGCCATTGAAATGTATTTAGATTGTGTAGAAAGGGCGTTGGAGGAATCACCAAGAAAAAACCATCGTCACCGGATTGAGCACGCGGGAATTTCTTCACCAGATTTACAAGAGAGAATGAAAAAACTCGAGATGGTTCCTATTCCAAATCCTCCATTTCCATATGAATTCGGAGAGATATATGTCCAACACTATGGTGATCGTGTTAATGACATGTACGCTGTTCGTGATTTTATTGATCGTGGCATCGTGGCAGCAGGTGGATCGGACGCGCCAGTTACTGACTATAATCCTTTACTAGGAATTCATGTTGCTGTTAATAGAAAAAGCCAGTCTGGAATGGAGTTTGGTGCTAATCAATCTATAAGCGTAATGGAAGCTATTAAACTATACACCTGGAATGGCGCTTATGCGAGTTTTGAAGAAGAGATAAAAGGAAGCATAGTGGCCGGAAAGTTGGCGGATTTAGTTATATTAAATGACAGCATTTTAAGTGTCAACCCAAACCAAATTAAAGATTTAAAAGTAGAAACAACTATTATTGATGGTGAAATTATCTATCAAGGGGAACAATCAGTGGAAATTTAATATATCATAGTTTGCATACCACGTAACTCTTGTAATGTTACGTGGTGTTTTATCCAAATAGGTACCCCAAATTAGTTGAAAGGAAATATACACTATGCAATAACAAAAAATATTAATTAATGGTGAGAGGTTAAATAATACGCTTGAAAAGTTGGCGGATTTTGGATGCACAGAAAACAATGGGGTAACTCGCTTATCGTTGTCTGAAGAAGACCGTTTAGTTAGAGATTACTTTTATTCATGATGTGAAGAATTAGGCATTGCCAGTAAAGATTTATGATATGGGCAATCTTTACGCAACTTTAAAAGGACTTGAAAACAAACCGCCGATTGTGATGGATTCACAAAGGGTACAGTAAAAAAAGGCGGCCAGTTTGATAGAGTTTTAGGAGTGGTTGGTATCACAGGTACTATTCTGATTGGTTTTGGCATAAAACTAGCCCTGGAAAAAGTGCAAAATTAAGTTTCTTGTTAAAACCCTTAGATTCTAAGACTAAGTGTTTTTATTTGTCAGATTGACTTAAGGTTGTAAATAAGAAAGGTGTCACGATTGTTTGCTTAATTGGCTAGTAATTTTGTTCTTAATCTTGACATTTCTTTATCCATTAAGGAAGAAGCTTTGGCAAGCTCAATTAGTTGCTTTTGAGCATCCTCAGGTATAGTCTCGCCTTGATATTTATAGTTTAGTTTATGCTCGGTGGATGCCCAAAAATCCATAGCAGAAGTACGAATTTGTATTTCTGCAGGAACCCATATTATTTCGTTGGATAGGATGACTTGGGTTTCTACAATCAGGTGCAAACTTTTATATCCGCTCATTTTCGTGTCCTGAATATAATCCTTTACGCGTATCATTCGAATGTCTTCACGTTGCTCGATATGCTCCTTCAACATATATACGTCATCAATAAAACTTGTGACAATTCTAACACCCAAAATATCTCTTATTTCATTCCTCACTGCTTCTTGTGTTAAAGGAATTTCTTTTCTTTGTATTTTCTCCATCAAAGATCTTAATTTTTTCATACGTGTTTTCATATGTTCAATAGGGGAATAGCCATGTTTTGTTTTCCACTCTAAGTCAATAACCTTGAAATCACTTTCTAATTCATGTAATGCCATTTGGTAAGGTAAAAAGAAACCCGTCCAATTGTCTAATACTTTTTGAATAACCTCGATTTTTATCTTTTTTTTCAGCATGTCCACAACCCTCCTGTTATTATTCAGTTATCATAACACAGATGATTCAAAAATGAATGTATCTGTATCGTGCAGTGGATTCCAGAGGAAACACGATTGATTTTTATCTAAGAAAAACAAGAGACAAAAAGGCAGCAAAGCGCTTCTTCAAGAAAAGCTTTGCGGTCTTTTTATGTTTCTAAGCCTTGTCATGACGGTCGATAAGAATCCGGCTATTGATCGGTTGAAAAAAGAGAAAAGCCTACTTGATGGTATGCAACTTAGATAACAGAGGTACTTGAATAACATAGTGGAGCAAGATCATCGATTTAAAAAGAAGCGAGTCCGTTCTATGCTAGGATTAAAAACATGTTGAACAGCCAAACAGATCATCTGTGGAGTGGAGGTGATGAATATGCTGAAAAAAGGACAACTTCAACAAGGGGTGAAGTCTATCCAAAGCGAGATTAAATTCATACTTAAATTATTTGGA
This sequence comes from Peribacillus sp. NPDC096540, assembly GCF_050278525.1. NCBI lineage: Bacteria > Bacillati > Bacillota > Bacilli > Caryophanales > Bacillaceae > Peribacillus > Peribacillus sp. NPDC096540. The sequence goes on from NZ_JBNNTG010000045.1 coordinate 30,258, forward strand.
GTAGCATCATAAAATTCATAGATGAAAAGGATATTGAGGTTTTTTGTTTCTAACAAATCATATTTGCCCCAGAACCCAGTGAAGTATCCGTGGTTTCCCCTTGACGGTATCATCCAATGAGTTGTTCTTGTAGGATACTTAGTTTTCATGAGATCAAACGAAAAAGTAGAAAGAAAAAATTCACACATAAACATGGATACGAAACTAACAAGCAATTTTCATATGAACAATAGCCCTGCTAGAATATACTGATAAGGCCATAACAACAAGGTTAGTAGCCATAGGGTTAACTGAGAAGACTATTCCTGACGGAACCGTTTGAGATGAGAAGGGGGAGGCATTGTGAAGATTGCTATTTTTAATGACGATTTACTTGGAGTAGTAATGGGAGACCGTGTAAATGATGTATCAAAAGTAGCAGGTTGGGATAAAGCTGACCCGAATGCTTCTTTCCTCAAGCTCGTTGAAAATTTTAATGAACTTAAAGAGGAAATGAATCGGGAAGCGGAAACAGGAACTTCTTATTCATTGAACGAGGTGACATTGAAGTCCCCCGTACCAAGTACACGGAAAATTTGGGCTGCCCCTGTGAACTATCGAAAACATCAAGAAGAAATGAATAAAATATTCAACAACGCACCTAGGACAATCGAAGAAATTGCCTTCTTTCTGAAATCACCTGAGTCCCTATCTGGCCCTTCTGATCCTATTTTACTTCCTTATAAGGATCGTCTCGTACGGACCATGAGGCGGAGCTTGGATATGTGGTCGGTAAATAGGCGAAAAATGTAAAGGTGGAAGAGGCAAAAGGTTATAACTTTGGTTATTTTGCCTTATTGGATATTTCCATTCGGGGCAATGAAGAGCGAACCTGGCGAAAGTCGTTTGATTCATTTACTCCAATTGGACCATGGATTGTTCGATGCCGCTGGAAATGAAAAACTACTTGCCGATATTGTGGACAAAGTACCTGAAGCCGTTTTTCATGGAGCATTTAAACAAGCATTGAATGTATTTAGGGATGAAAAAGCAATCAATTTCCTCGTTGGACATGCCATGTATATAAGTATTCTTGCTTGTACAGCCGAGCTTGCCGGTGATGTAAACCCGTTTTCATTTATTGTAGAAGTGCTTGCAGATGGACATTTGCCGCTTGGTCCTGAAGGAAATACATTTTATCTTCTATAATTTAGGAAGCAAACATGATAGTGATGTTTACGTCTAATATCACCTAGTCAATATCTACCGGATAACTCATAACTCATAACTCATATTACGCGTAGAGACGTTATTGCAAATGAGTCGTTATTATACAAGCCGGGCGAACGACTACCGGCTGTCCGAATAAGAAAACAAGGCTGCCTGAACGGATAATCTGGTGAGTCTTGTTTTCTCTTCCGTTTTAAAAATATAGTTAATCAAAAGCCTAGAGGTTAGATTGCTTATGTTACCTTAAGTGAATCGAATCTAGATACTATTCCTTTATCACCTTCGCTAAAAGAGTGAATCAACATAAGAGCATTTGGAGAGGTGAATTTTTGAGCAAGGAAAATCGCTGAGGCTGCCCTATGTAATAGTTGATATCTAATTCCTGAAATATCTACGTCAGATAACCGTTCTAATTCAAGCGTTTCTAGTAGAAATTTAACTCTTTGTCTTAAACCACTACTAGGTTTAAGACCTAATCTCTTACAAATAGTTCTACCAAAATCCTCATTAACCTTTCCCTCAACAAAAATATATAGTTTATGAAGAGATTAGGCTCTTATTAGTTATTAAGCAAACGGGCCAGATTCTTGAATAACACTCGGTGGTAAATTTGGATATTTATTAAAAAAAGAGATTGTGAAGGAATGTACTTAAAGTAACTGGCAGTTTAGTTTAATAAGAGTTCCATTTAAAAAGGAACCGCGATTGGCGATTCCTAAGATTATTATTTATTTGCTGCGTTTATGGTACTAAGTGAATTGTTAAGTGCTGTTTTA
>NZ_JBNNTG010000046.1:0-31208 GCF_050278525.1 Peribacillus sp. NPDC096540
GGGGGCTAAAGAAAATGGCCCCGGTACAATACCGGGACCACTTATTAGCCGCTTAGGCACTTTTTTATACTGTCCGTAAAATGGGGCACAGTTCACAAACATAGGGCTTCCTTTTTGTTATTCTTTAGCTTAAAAACCGTTGTGGGGAAGATATTTGCGGGTACCTTGATGGAATTTAGAAATAAATGAAATGCTACTTAAATTTTACCATGTATGAATGTAAAGGATTCTACAATAAATATTGGCAATACGGCTTTGTTTAGACTATAGTATAAGAGGGTTAGGCCGCACTGGCGCTTACTCCTGCTCATATTTCTTCTATTTAAAAAAAGTTGTTATTATTTTTGTATAATAAGAGACCTCGAATGGTGAGGATATGAAAATAATAATTTGGAATTTTTGGAACAACAAGGAGGTTTATCATGAATAAAATGATAAAACAATTAACAGAAATGCAAATCGGCAAAGTTCTTGAACAGGAACCACTTGCGAATCATACAACTATGAAAATTGGGGGACCGGCTGATTTATTCATCGTGCCATCATCCATTGAAAATATAGAAAAAACGATGCAAGTCATCAAGGAACATACCACACCTTGGAGAGCTATTGGTAGGGGATCGAACCTCTTAGTCAGCGATGGCGGAATTGAAGGCGTAGTGCTGAAATTGGGCAAAGGACTTGACCATTTTGAGATAAATGGCCCTGAGATTAAAGCAGGAGCTGGTGTGTCTCTAGTTAGCTTGTCTGTACAAATTAGTAAAAAAGGATATGCAGGTCTAGAATTTGCCAGTGGAATTCCTGGCTCAGTCGGTGGAGCGGTCTATATGAACGCTGGTGCACACGGTTCAGATATGAGTGAAATTCTTAAGGAAGCGCATGTTCTGTTTGAAGATGGAACGTTAGCCTGGCTTTCAAAGGAGGAAATGGAGTTTTCTTATCGAACTTCAATACTTCAAAAGAAAAAACCAGGAATCGTACTTGAAGCCATTTTTCAATTAACTGAGGGAAATAAAACTGAAATAGTAGAAAGAATGCAGAATAACAAAAACTATCGTAAAGAAACCCAGCCTTATAATCTACCATGTGCCGGGAGCATATTTAGAAATCCACTGCCACATCATGCAGGAAAATTAGTTGAGAATGCTGGCCTAAAGGGACACTCGATTGGCGGAGCACAGATTTCCCCAATGCATGGGAACTTTATCGTTAATACAGGAAATGGAAGTGCAGCAGATGTTCAAGCATTAATACAGCACGTGAAGGACACTGTGTATGACAAGTTTGAAATTGAATTGGAAACAGAAGTGGAAATTATCGGACGGAAATAAAAGGAGATTATTTTATTTTTTATATCCAAATATTGTGGTATAATGTGTTACCTGAAAAGTTTAGTAATAAGATTTTCTTGAATATGTCATGATTTTATATAGTGTCAAAAACCATCCATTTTTTCAGGAAGAGGTGAAAGGGATGGAAAAGGGAAAAATCGTTTCCATTGAGGACCGCATCCCGAAACTAAAACAATTAAGAAAAAGCAAAGCAAACAGACGACTTGTTCTTTTGCTTTCCCTTTTCTTTATTCTGGTTGCTTGTGTGTTATATTTCTTATCCCCTTTGAGCTATGTTCAATCCGTGCAGGTAGAAGGGAATCGTTATATTACTTCCAAGCAAATTATCAAATTAAGTAAAATTAAAAAAGATCGAAGTATTTGGAAGGTTGATACAGGATTAACAGCCGCTAATATTAAAAAAAATCCGGAAATAGCGAGCGTTAAGGTTACACCTATATTTCCTAATTCTATTAAAATTACGGTTTCTGAACATAATAGAATGGCGTATCTATCCAATGGTGGGAAGTTTTCACCTATTTTGGAAAATGGTTCTGTTTTGGAAGAGTTAGCAACTGGTGAAATTCCAGTATTTGCCCCGGTTTTAATTGGCTTCAAAGAGGGTAAAGCATTAAAGTTGCTTTTAGAGGAGTTGGACAAGCTTCCTGTCGAGATTCAAAACGCTATATCGGAAATCCATCATGCTCCAACTAAAACTGATGGTTACCATATCGTAATGTTTATGAATGATGGATATGAGGTAAGTGCAACAAGCCGAACTTTATCCGAAAAAATGATTCACTATCCATCGATTGTCAGTCAGTTGGATCCAAAGGTAAAGGGTGTCATTGATCTAGAAGTCGGTTCTTATTTCAAAGCCTATAAACCCGCTGAACAAAAGGAAGACGCTAATGAGGAAAATTAATAGCAAACAGGTGATTTTATCCCTTGTTAGCGTTGTTCTCGGATTTATGATTGCCTTTTCTTACAATTTAACGAAAGATGGTCAAGGAGCAGTCAAAGATAAAGCGTGGGATCAAGAATATGAACTCAGGCAGCAATTAATAGAACAAGAGAAGCAGAACCGGGAACTTCAGAAGGAACTTCTTCAAAAGCAAGCAAAAGTATCCAACATAGAAAAAGACTTAGCACAGGAAAAGCAGTTGTTTTTCAATCTAGCAAAGGATACCGAGAAATATCGGATGTACCTTGGAAAAGTGAAAGTGAAAGGTACAGGTCTTCAGGTAACACTTGAAGATGGTTCCGATAAGGATTCAGAAGCCAATGTGAATAATTACCTGGTTCATGAACAACACGTCTTCAAGGTTGTAAATGAATTATACATATCAGGGGCAGAGGCTGTCGCGATTAACGGTCAGAGGCTAGATCATGATTCGTATATAGTCTGCAATGGACCTGTGATTACAATCGATGGTCACCAGCATCCTGCTCCATTTATCATTTCGGCGATTGGGGACCCGGGTATCTTAGAAGCTTCCTTAGACATACCAGGTGGGATAAAGGAACAGTTGGTTAATGAAAATGTTATTTTCACATTGGAAAAGCAAAAGAAAATCATTTTTGATCCAATTATTGGAGGGTGAATAATCGCCGGATTCGATGAAAGATTGGTGAAAAACTGGAAATGAGAAAAATGCTATCTTTTAGTTTGATTACTATGATTGCTGGCTTCATGCTTTCTATTCAATTCAATTTGGTAAATCAACCAGAAGTTTCTGATACCAGAGATATGTGGCAACTGAAAAATGATTTATTAAAAGAACAGCAGTCCCAGGTTGAATTATTAGAGAGTATTAATAAGCTTGAGGAGAAAATTGCATCCTATGAAACAAAGAGAAATGAAAGTAAAGAAGAATTATTGCGTGAAACGCTGTCTGAATTAAAGACTGACGCGGGTTTGACTGAGATAACGGGAAAAGGAGTCATTGTGTCTGTACAACCTATAAAAGAAGGTCTCCTACTTGGTGAGAAGATAGAGTATATTTCCCCTGTATTATTAAAAAGGCTCATTAATGAAATGTATAGGTTTGACGCAGATGAAATTTCCATTTCGGGACAACGTTACATTTCTTCATCAGTTATTCGTGATATAAATGGGAAGCCAAAAGTAGACGGATATTCGCTCACTGATTACCCGCTTGAAATACAAGCTATTACTGTTAATCCCAAAAAACTAAAACAGCGTATTCAAGGTTCTGAACTAATGGATGATTTCTTTATAGATAATTTTGAAGTTCAAATAACAACTCCATCTAGTGAACTGACATTGCCAGCTTATCAAAATACGATTAATGTGGAACACATGGAGCCCATTATAGATGGAGGGGAATCGTAATGTGGCTTCCAGTTTTCGGACTATTAATTGGGATTACCCTAGGTTTTTTGATAGATTTTGATATTCCTCATGAATATTCAAATTATCTATCCATTGCCGTCCTTGCTGCTTTTGATACCTTATTTGGAGGAATACGGGCACATTTGCAAAATCTTTATGATGAAGTTGTATTTGTAACGGGATTCTTTTTTAATATTGTTTTAGCCGCAGGTTTGGCTTTTCTAGGTGTACATCTTGGTGTAGACTTGTATTTAGCCGCAATCTTTGTGTTTGGCGTTAGACTCTTTCAAAATATCGCACAGATTAGAAGAATATTAATTGAAAAATGGTCGATTTCACGGAAAAAGCAGAAAAAAAATCTGTAATTTTAAAGGGAATTACGTAATAAATGACGAATAGATTAAGGCAGTATCTAGTTTGGAAATGATATCCGTTTTTTAAGAAGCGAACAATATCCATCATAAAGAACTAAACCTACGAGTTTTATCCAAAACATATGAGATATATAGCTTATTATCAGATTAGCGAGTTGCAATTAGATTGTAATACAATTATAAATAGGTCTTTCAAAATAAAAATGTTATTCTACTAATACATGTATAAAACTGAAGGAGGTGCCATGGAATGAACAGCAACGAAATTTACGTAAGTCTTGACATCGGTACATCCAGTGTAAAAGTTATCATTGGGGAAATGGTCAATGACACATTAAATATAATCGGCGTAGGGAATGTTAAATCAGAAGGGCTCAAAAAGGGTTCGATCGTCGATATAGATGAAACAGTCCAATCTATTCAAAAGGCTGTAGAGCAAGCTGAGCGAATGATTGGGATGGAGATAAAAAAAGTTATCGTCGGTATCAGTGGAAATCACGTCACTCTTCAACCTTGTCATGGAGTGGTAGCTGTATCCAGTGACAATAAAGAGATTACTGAGCATGACGTTTTCCGTGTTAGAGAAGCAGCGGAGTTAATTACGATACCATCCGACAGGGAAATTATCGACGTGGTACCGATTCATTACAAAGTTGATGAACTTGATGAAATCAGTGATCCAAGGGGCATGATAGGTGTTCGTTTGGAAATGAGAGGGATATTAATCACGGGTCTGCGGACAATCTTACATAATACTCTGCGGTGTGTGGAAAGAGCTGGGTTAGAAATAACCGATATTGCTCTTCAGCCCTTAGCAGCAGGTGCCCTTGTTTTATCCAAGGATGAAAAAGAACTTGGTGTGGCACTTGTCGATATTGGCGGAGGTTCTACAACTCTGGCAATTTTCGAACAAGGCTATTTACAATATACGTCTGTGATTCCAATAGGCGGGGAGACACTTACGAAAGATCTTTCCATCGTTCTAAGGACAACGATGGAAGAAGCTGAAAAAATAAAAGTTAAGCATGGACATGCCTATTATGATGACGCGTCTGAAGATGAAGTATTCCAAATACCAATCATCGGCAGCGACCAGCAGCAGCCCTGCAATCAGTTAATGCTTTCGGATATTATTGAAGCAAGGGTGACCGAAATATTTGAGCTGATTCAAGATGATTTGAGGAGACTTGGCTTCCAGGATGTCCCGGGAGGTTTCGTGTTGACCGGCGGTGTCGTCAAGATGCCAGGAGTCCTGGAGCTTGCTCAATATGTGTTCCAAAATCGTGTGAGGACGGCAGAACCGAATTATATCGGAGTTAGAGAGCCTCAATATACGACAGCTGTAGGTCTGATTAAACACGCATGCAAGAAAGAGAGAATGCAAAAAAACACCGCTAATAAAACTCCTGTAGCAGCTGGACAAGCACAAGAAAATAATGACCAGCACAGTCAAAAAGTTTCTCAGAAAAGTAAAGAGAACACGACTAAAAAACAAGGTGAAAAAGGTGAATCTAAATTCAAAAAAATCCTGGGTTACTTTTTTGAATAACAATCATAAAGAATCGGGAATTTCGTCAAAATAGGAGGATTGTCATGTTGGAGTTTGATTCTAATTTAGAACAATTAGCAACGATAAAAGTAATAGGTGTTGGCGGCGGCGGAAACAATGCGGTAAACAGAATGATCGAGCATGGCGTACAAGGTGTTGAGTTTATTTCAGTCAATACTGACGCGCAGGCTCTTAATCTATCAAAAGCAGAAATCAAAATGCAAATCGGTGGTAAGCTTACACGTGGATTGGGTGCTGGTGCCAACCCGGAGGTAGGAAAGAAAGCTGCAGAAGAAAGCAAAGAACAAATTGAAGAAGCGCTTAAAGGTGCCGATATGGTTTTCGTAACTGCTGGAATGGGTGGCGGAACTGGTACGGGAGCTGCGCCGGTTATTGCTGGTATTGCTAAAGATTTAGGAGCACTTACAGTAGGTGTAGTTACACGTCCATTCACATTCGAAGGCCGAAAACGTGCAACACAGGCACAAGGCGGTATTTCTTCTATGAAGGAATCGGTTGACACACTAATCGTCATTCCAAACGACCGTCTCCTCGAAATAGTTGATAAAAGTACGCCAATGCTTGAAGCATTCCGTGAAGCGGATAATGTTCTTCGTCAAGGTGTACAAGGGATTTCAGATTTAATTGCCGTCCCTGGTCTTATTAACTTAGACTTTGCCGATGTTAAGACAATCATGTCCAACAAAGGTTCAGCTCTTATGGGTATTGGGATTTCCTCAGGGGAAAACCGTGCAGCAGAAGCAGCGAAGAAAGCTATTTCCAGTCCGCTACTTGAAACATCCATTGATGGTGCTCAAGGCGTCTTGATGAATATTACTGGTGGAACGAACCTAAGTCTTTTTGAAGTTCAGGAAGCAGCCGATATCGTGGCAACTGCATCCGACCAAGACGTAAACATGATTTTCGGTTCGGTTATCAATGAAAATCTTAAAGATGAAATCGTCGTTACAGTTATTGCAACAGGGTTTAACGAGGTTGAAGCTTCAATACGGCCTACTGGACGTCCAACACTTGGACAACAGCAACAACCAAGACCTCAGACACAACAAACGCCACAGCCAAATGTTAAGCGTGAAGTGAAGAGAGAAGAAGTCAATGAACAGCCTGTCCGTAATACTAATCAAGGTGAAGAGGCTCTGGATATTCCAACCTTCCTTCGTAACCGTAATAGAAGACGTTAATTTCTTAACATAATGAACCGTTCCCAATGGGAACGGTTTTTTGTGTTTTAAATAAATCAATGCTGAAAAGCTGAATTTTGGTTGAGATCATCAGATAAGCGCATTAAATGCTCTTTCGCCTAGAAGTACTATTAATAGCCCTACACCGTTTATCTGTAACTGACTAATGGATTTCTAACTAAGAATAAACTGCATAGTGACAAAGCGTGATTTATTGCATCCAAGGCCTTTTTTTAAACGTAGTAAAAGAAACGAGACATTCTCAATTATAAAAATAGATGAAGGATGTTTCCAAGCGTACGGTCTATTTTGGTTTTTTGAACTTTCATCATCTTAAGGAGAAAAAGAATAACGGACGGCAAGAAATTCTCTATCTTTTGAAACATAAATCGACAGCAATAAAAGGGAGTAGGATAGTCTCTATGACAGTATTGAAAATATCAATAGCTGTTTTTCTACAAAAAGGGAAAAAATGACTGAAAAACTCTTAAGTTTTCAGTACAAAAAGTGACACACTTTCTAAGGGAAGGTACGCTATACTTTTTGCATGTGGAAGGTTAGCTCATAAAAGGAGGGGAGGGTGTTTGACCTTATATTTAGATGTGATCTGGTTGTTGAATTGGTCATTTGACTGCCTCCTTTTATATTGGACTGCAATTATTCTCAAACGAAGGGTTGCTCTATGGCGGGTTTTTGTAGGTGGGCTGATTGGTTCCTTCATTATCGTATTGGCATTCACTCCTTTTTATGCAATTGCCGACCGAGTTTACATGAAGATTTTAGTTTCTCTTTTTATGGTTCTGGCCACCTTTGGGTTTAATAGGTTCAACCTTTTCATGAAGTCGTTGGCTACTTTATATTTTGTGACGTTTTTATCAGGAGGAATCCTTCTTGGCCTTCACTATTTGTTTGAATTTCAAATAGTTTCCAAGGACCCTAGCCAATATGCTGGAATCAATCGTTTTGGTGACCCTGTCAGCTGGATATTTGTGATGATTGGGTTCCCGCTTGCTTGGCAATTTTCCAAGCGCACACTCGAGGGGATGGAGATGACAAAGCTTACACATGAACAAATGGTTTCAGTATCAGTTAAAATTTCAGACTTTGAAAGAACGTTTAGTGGGCTAGTGGATAGTGGCAATCAGTTATATGATCCGATTACCCGCTCTCCAGTAATGATTATCGCCCTTTCAGGGGAGGAAGTAGGAATCCCAGCCGATATGCTTGACCTGTTTAAAAACCCTGATAACCTGGTTCGGCAGGAGGAACAGCCTGAGTATTCGTGGACTGGACGAATGCGAGTTATCCCTTATAAAGTTGTCGGTCATGAACATCAATTGTTAACTGCGATTAAGCCGGATTTCATTAAAATCATTCAAGGTGAAAAAGAATATCATGTCAAGCAGGGACTCGTTTCGTTTACCTTTCAGCAACTTTCTCCCGACAATAGCTATCAATCTATTGTTCATCCAAAAATGTTAACCGGCATACCGGTGCAAAATGCCTCCTGAACCATTGATTCATTCAAAAATTTTACCCATTAACCGTTTATTTAGAAGGGAGAATTATTTTGAAGAAACTCATTCTTCGACTCACTTATTTTTGGTACAAACTATTGTTCAAGCTCGGATTGAAAACGGACGAAATATTTTATATAGGAGGGAGTGAGGCGCTGCCGCCGCCGCTTTCAAAAGAAGAAGAGGCAATACTGATTAATAAATTGCCTAAGGGCGATGAAGCTGCACGATCGATTTTGATCGAACGAAATTTAAGACTGGTTGTCTATATTGCAAGGAAATTTGAAAATACAGGTATTAATATTGAAGACTTAATCAGCATCGGTACCATAGGTTTAATTAAGGCAGTAAATACATTCAACCCTGAGAAAAAAATTAAATTAGCTACATATGCCTCTAGATGCATAGAGAATGAAATTTTAATGTATTTACGAAGGAATAACAAAATACGTTCTGAAGTGTCTTTTGATGAACCACTGAATATTGACTGGGATGGAAATGAGCTCCTGCTATCGGATGTACTTGGTACTGACGATGACATAATTACGAAGGACCTGGAGGCAAATGTGGACCGCAAGCTGCTAACGAAGGCTCTAACGCAGCTCTCCGAACGTGAAAAACAGATAATGGAACTTCGTTTTGGACTTGCAGGTGGAGAAGAAAAAACCCAAAAGGATGTTGCCGATATGTTGGGAATTTCCCAATCTTATATTTCCCGTTTGGAAAAAAGAATTATTAAGAGGCTTCGAAAAGAATTTAATAAAATGGTGTAAAAAAAAAGATGTGCGCAAATACCAATTAAATCAATGCTTTGAATGCAATAATGAAAAATAATGGAGATTTTCTGTTCAAGCCTTGTGCATATTTTTTTCTCCCGCGGAAATACTGTTTTTTGTACAGCGCTCCTGTGAGGAGGGAATAATATTGTCTCGTAATAAGGTTGAAATCTGCGGTGTGGATACATCAAAATTACCGGTTTTAAAGAATGAAGAAATGAGAAAACTCTTTAAAGAACTGCAAGATGGCGATATTTCAGCAAGAGAGAAACTGGTAAACGGGAATCTTCGACTCGTTTTAAGCGTTATTCAGCGCTTTAACAATCGGGGAGAGTATGTAGATGATCTATTTCAGGTAGGCTGTATAGGGTTGATGAAGTCGATAGATAACTTTGACTTAGGTCAAAATGTTAGGTTTTCAACGTATGCTGTACCAATGATTATTGGAGAAATCAGAAGATATCTTCGTGACAATAATCCGATTAGAGTTTCCCGTTCTTTAAGAGACATTGCTTACAAAGCTTTGCAGGTTAAAGAAAAGCTCATTAGCCAAACTCTTCGAGAGCCGACAGCTGAAGAAATCGCCAAAGTGTTGGAGGTACCTCATGAAGAAATTGTTTTTGCATTAGATGCAATACAAGATCCAGTTTCCCTTTTTGAACCGATTTATAATGATGGCGGGGATCCGATTTATGTACTCGACCAGCTAAGTGATGAGAAAAACAAAGATAGTACTTGGATTGATGAAATAGCAATAAATGAAGGCATGAGACGGTTGAATGACCGGGAAAAAATGATCCTTCGAAAACGGTTTTTCCAAGGGAAGACGCAAATGGAGGTAGCTGAGGAAATCGGCATTTCACAAGCGCAGGTCTCACGATTGGAAAAAGCAGCAATTAAGCAAATGAATAAAAATATTCAACAGTAGAAGCTGAGCATGTGAAAAAGTTGGCTGAAGCGGGTAGGGACAAAATGTCCAACTACCCGCTTATCAGCAACTAATCCATAGCGGCTTTTTTATTATGTTTAAAAACTCTGAAGAAGTATACTTCTCAACACCATGAAGGTACGTTTATTTATTGTAATCTTCATCCTCAAGCGAATCATGTCATATACATAGAAATAGAACCTTCATATTATGATGAAAATTTGAGGAGCTGAGTGAAATGACTAGAATTTCCGAATTTCAAATTAAGGATATCGTCAATATAGCGGATGGGAAGAAATTAGGTAATATGTCTGATCTTGAAATAAATACAGCTACAGGGAAGATTGAAGCGATCATAGTTTCCAATGGCACCAGGTTAATGGGGTTTTTCGGGAGGGAACAGGATATTGTGATTCCTTGGCGTAAAATAAAAAAAATTGGTGCGGATGTTATTCTTGTTGAACATCAGACAGTATTTCAAGCAGAACTGAAAGATGAAAGGTTTTAGAGGGTGCAGGGCGCAAATATATGATACACTAGACTAAAAATAAAGAGGTTTAAATCATGAAAGAACCATTTGTTTTAATCGAAGACCAATATTTGCTCATTGACAGCTGGAGACATCAAAACCTCCAGCTTGTAGCGGGCTTCTCCACGAAAGATGGGGGAGTTAGTTCTGGAAACTTTCAAACGTTGAATACCGGTTTTCATGTAGGGGATAAACTAGATGATGTGCAGGAAAACCGCCGAATTTTAGCGGAAAAACTATCATTTCCGCTCGATGAATGGATAGGAGCCGAGCAAACGCATGAAACATATATCCAGCAGGTGACCAGTCTCGATGCCGGGAAAGGCGCAGCAGATTATGTTTCAAGCTTTAAAGCTACTGACGGGTTTTTTACGAAGGATAAAAGTGTTTTATTGACCCTTTGCTATGCTGACTGCGTGCCCTTATATTTTCTGGCTCCAGCACATGGTATCATTGGAGTGGCGCATGCTGGCTGGAAGGGTACCGTTAATGGAATTGCACGAAAAATGGTTGAAGCTTGGCAGAGTAAGGGTATAAAGTCAACGGAGATATTTGCTGTAATTGGACCATCGATTTGTTCAAAGTGCTATGTTGTTGATGATAAAGTCATAGATTTAGTGCAGAATTTGCTGGAAGATAATGACGAAAAGCCCTATAATTTAATCAGCGAAGGACAATATCATTTAGACCTTAAACAGCTTAATGCAATGGTTCTTCAAAAATCGGGAATTCCAAAAAGTCAGATTGACGTGACATCATATTGTACAAGCTGTAATCACGACTTGTTTTTTTCACATCGCCGTGATAACGGAAAGACAGGGAGATTGATGAGTTTTATTGGTTGGAAGGAGGATTTAGGTAAGCAGTGAAAGTAGTAGATAACTTAAAAAACATCGAAGAAAAAATAAATATAGCATGTAAAAATAGTGGCAGGAACCGTGATGAGATAAAGTTAATCGCGGTGACGAAATATGTTTCTGTTGAAAGAGCAAAAGAGGCCTTGGAAGCCGGCATAATCGATTTAGGTGAAAATCGAGATGAGGGTTTATTGAATAAATATGAAGTGCTGAAGGATGAGCCAAACTGGCATTATATTGGCTCCATGCAAACACGCAAAGTAAAGAATGTCATTGATAAAATTGCTTATATTCATTCATTGGATCGCATTTCTTTGGCAGAAGAAATACAAAAACGGGCAAATGAGCCGATAAAGTGTTTAGTCCAGGTTAATGTTTCAGGTGAAGAATCTAAACATGGCATAGATCCTGAAGCGGCACTTGATTTTATAAAAGGGCTATCGACATTAGATAAGGTAAATGTTGCTGGATTAATGACAATGGCACCTTTGACAGATGATGAACAGTTATTGCGCAAATGCTTCCGAAAATTAAAAGGACTTCAGGTGGAAATCCAAAAAGCTGGATTAAAACATGCTCCATGCACTGAATTGTCTATGGGGATGTCCAATGATTTTACGATTGCGATTGAGGAAGGCGCTACAATGATTCGGATTGGTACTGCACTGGTAGGCGAAGAATTATAAGGAGGTACGCATAGATGACGTTCGTATCAAAATTTAAATCTTATTTCGCGCTGGATGATGAGTATGAGTACAAGGAAGAAGTGGTGGAAGAAGAGGAGGCTGAACAAAAAGTCGTGAAGTCAGGTAAACAACAGCAGCCCGCTTCTACAGGAAATAACTCCAATAAGAATATCGTAAGTTTGCAAAGCGTACAGAAATCTTCTAAAGTAGTATTGTTGGAGCCTCGTGCTTATGCAGAAGCCCAGGAAGTTGCTGACCATTTAAAAAACCGTCGTGCCGTTGTTGTGAACCTTCAGCGGATTCAACATGACCAAGGAAAGCGAATCATCGATTTTTTAAGTGGAACTGTCTATGCAATCAGCGGGGATATCCAAAAAATTGGAACAGATATATTCTTATGTACTCCAGATAACGTCGATGTTTCGGGTAATATTACCGGTTTCGCCGCCGATGAGGAGTATGAAGAAGCGAGGTGGTAATGGTTAATGGGTTTAGTGCTTCAAGGTTTATATTATTTAATTGAAATTTATTCAATGGCATTAATCGGTTACATATTAATGTCATGGTTCCCTAATGCTCGGGAAACATCGATTGGCCAATTCCTGGAAAAGATTTGCGAACCATATTTAGAACCGTTCAGAAAATTTATTCCACCCCTTGGCATGATCGACCTTTCACCGCTTGTGGCCTTGTTGGTTCTTAACTTTGCCAGCGGATATGGAATCTATTACCTGCAAACTTTAATCGGGTGATCAACATTTAAACTGAAAATGCATATTTTTTTACTACACAGTTGGATAATGCTCCGCTGTGTAGTAGCAACGAAGAAGTCGATATTTAATTACTGATGATCGACCAATAATTAGACAAGTTGGGAGCATTTATTCAATCATGAGTATTTATCAGCATTTCAGACCGGAGGAAAAGGATTTTATCGATCAGGCAATGAATTGGATTGACCAGGTGAAAAATTCTTATGCTCCAAAACTTTCTGATTTTCTCGATCCGCGTCAGCAGGAAATCCTTTCTTCCTTATTAGGGAATGATTCGGATGCGAAGCTGCAATTTTACGGCGGGAGCGATTTCGTTGAACGAAAACGTGTGCTCATTTACCCTGATTATTACTCTCCTGAACCATCAGATTTCAATATCTCCTTATACGATATCTCCTATCCAAAAAAATTTGTTACATTAGAGCACAGGCAAATACTTGGAACCTTGATGTCCCTGGGGGTAAAGCGTGAAAAATTTGGTGATATTATAGTGACAGAGGAGCAAATTCAATTTATCGCAGCCGAAGAGATGGATTTATATCTCGTTGGAAACCTAGAGAAAATCGGTAGCGCTTCCGTTACGATTAAAAGGCTTCCAATCGAGAATATCATCGAATTAAAAGAAAATTGGGAAGAGCAAGTCACTACTGTTAGTTCTTTAAGGCTTGACAGTGTGTTATCGTCCGTCTTGAATATTTCTCGTCAAAAAACACAAATGCTGATAACATCGGGAAAAGTAAAGGTGAATTTTAAGCAATCAGAAAATGTTTCGGAAGAATGCCGCGAGGGTGATACACTTTCTATCAGAGGTTTTGGTAGATGTAAATTAACTTCAATAGATGGAAAAACCAAAAAGGATAAGTGGAGAATCTCGTTAGGCAGGCAAAAATAATTCAATCGTAAGCAGGATTTATACATTTATTGTCGAATATAGAGTTTTAACATACTAGAGTAGAAACCGTTCTGGAGGTGCCGTAATGCCCTTAACCCCGATAGATATACATAACAAGGAATTTGGTAAAGTATTTCGAGGGTATGATGAAGATGAAGTAAATGAGTTTCTCGATCAGGTCATTAAAGATTATGAACTGATTTTGAGAGAGAAAAAAGAACTTGAAGAAAAACTAAATGAAACTTTTGATCGTTTAGGACATTTTACGACAATTGAGGGTACACTTAATAAGTCGATTATTGTCGCACAGGAAGCAGCAGAAGAATTAAAGCGCAATGCTCAAAAAGAAGCCAAGCTAATCATTAAGGAAGCTGAGAAAAATGCTGATCGGATTGTCAATGAGTCGCTCGTGAAAGCAAGAAAAATAGCGATGGATATTGAGGATTTGAAAAAGCAGTCAAAAGTATTCCGGACACGTTTTAAAATGCTTGTCGGAGCACAACTTGATTTGCTGGACAATGACGATTGGGATCATCTTCTTGACTATGAAGTAGATGCGACTGAAATAGAACTAAATGAGAGAGTGGAAGAGGAAATTTAAAGGTTTCCTTGACTTTAAACACTTTTTTCGCATATAATTTTTTAACAATACTAATTCATGATGACATTAGACGATGACAGGGACAGTAGATTCTTCAAACACTTATATTTAGCGAGCCGGGGATGGTGCAAGCCCGGAATAAGCGAAGAATTTGAATATCACCCTTGAGTTCTGAGTTGAACCTGCTGTTGCAGTAAGTAAACGATGCGTTTCATTCACGTTACGAATGCTCGAGAGGATGGATTCGCTTTATTGTGAATCTTTCTAGCCAGGGTGGTACCGCGGGAAGCAAAGCTTTCTCGTCCCTTTTTTAGGGATGAGAGGGCTTTTTATTTTGTCTGGATATCAGGTCATCGTTTCGAATGAATTTGTAAAGACGGATGGAGGATTTTATAATGGAATACAAAGATACCTTATTGATGCCTAAAACTGAATTTCCAATGCGCGGTAATTTGCCGAAACGTGAGCCGGAAATTCAGGAAAAATGGAATGAGATGGACATTTATAAAAAAGTGCAAGAACAAACTGAAGGACGTCCTTTATTCATTTTGCATGATGGACCTCCATATGCAAACGGTGATATCCATATGGGCCATGCAATGAATAAAGTTTTAAAGGATTTCATTGTCCGCTTTAAATCAATGAGCGGTTTCCAAGCACCTTATGTTCCGGGCTGGGATACGCACGGATTACCGATTGAAACGGCACTAACTAAAAAAGGTGTAAAGCGGAAAGAAATGAGCGTAGCTGAATTCAGAAAGCTATGTGAAGAGTATGCGTACGTACAGATCAACAATCAACGTGAGCAGTTTAAACGTATTGGTGTTCGTGGAGATTGGGAGAATCCTTATATTACCCTAAAACCTGAATATGAAGCACAACAGATCAAGGTTTTCGGTGAAATGGCGAAAAAAGGCTATATCTACAAAGGAAAAAAACCTGTTTACTGGTCTCCTTCAAGTGAATCAGCCCTTGCGGAAGCGGAAATTGAATATCAAGACAAACGTTCTGCATCTATCTATGTTGCTTTTGAAGTCACAGATGGCAAAGGTGTAATTGAAGAAGGCGTAAAAATTATTATCTGGACAACAACACCTTGGACGATCCCGGCTAACCTTGGAATCTCATTGCATCCACAATTAGATTATGTCGTGGTGGCTGTCGAAAATGAAAAATATTTAGTAGCTGAAGCTCTTCTTGAATCAGTTACAGAATCTCTAGGCTGGGATAACCCAACTACCTTGAAATCTGTAAAAGGTAGCGAGCTGGACCGCGCCGTTGCTAAACACCCTCTTTATGACCGGGAATCGCTAGTGATGTTAGGCGAGCACGTAACAACTGAGGCGGGTACTGGTTGTGTTCATACTGCACCTGGACACGGGGAAGATGACTTTATCGTCGGGCAAAAATATGGCTTAGATGTTCTTTGTCCTGTAGATGAAAAAGGTGTCATGACAGAAGAAGCAGGGGAATTTGCAGGATTATTTTATGATCAAGCAAACAAACCAATTACGGAAAAATTAACAGAAGTGGGCGCGCTATTGAATTTGACGTTCATTACCCATTCTTATCCACATGACTGGAGGACAAAGAAACCGACTATTTTCCGTGCAACGGCACAATGGTTCGCGTCAATCAAAGACTTCCGTGGTGAATTGCTAAAAGCGATTGAAGAAACGAAATGGGTACCGGCATGGGGTGAAACACGCCTGTTTAATATGGTTCGTGACCGCGGAGATTGGTGTATTTCTCGTCAGCGTGCATGGGGGGTGCCAATTCCAGTATTTTATGCAGAAAATGGCGAACCAATCATCACGGATGAAACAATCAACCATATTTCAGAATTGTTCCGCGCGCAAGGGTCAAACATCTGGTTCGAACAGGAAGCGAAAGATCTTCTGCCAGAAGGATATACACACGAAGGCAGTCCGAACGGTATCTTCACGAAGGAAACGGATATCATGGATGTCTGGTTTGACTCCGGTTCTTCCCATCAGGCAGTACTTGAAGAAAGAGATGATCTGCAGCGTCCTGCTGACCTATATTTAGAAGGTTCAGATCAATATCGCGGCTGGTTTAACTCATCGCTATCAACAAGTGTGGCTGTAACAGGAAAAGCACCATATAAAGGTGTGTTAAGCCACGGGTTCGCTTTGGATGGTGAAGGTCGTAAAATGAGTAAATCGATTGGGAACGTTGTACTTCCATCTAAAGTTATGAACCAACTTGGTGCAGATATTTTACGCCTTTGGGTTGCTTCTGTGGATTACCAATCAGATGTAAGAGTTTCAGATCCGATTTTAAAACAAGTTTCTGAAGTATATCGTAAAATCCGCAACACATTCCGCTTCTTGTTAGGTAATTTGGATGGCTTTAATCCTGATACTGATAAAGTGGCATTCCAAGAATTACGTGAAGTCGATCAATATATGCTAGTAAAATTGAATAAGCTGATTACTCAATCTAAACTAGGCTATGAGAATTATGAGTTTGCTACAATTTATAATATGGTCAATAACTTCTGTACGCAGGACTTAAGTTCGTTCTACCTTGATTATGCGAAAGATATTTTATATTGTGAAGCACCTAACGGTAAAGATCGCATGGCAATCCAAACGGTTCTTTATGAATCATTGGTCAGCTTAACGAAATTGGTGTCACCAATTCTTTCTCATACAGCTGATGAAGTATGGGCGTTCATTCCAGGTGTAACAGAAGAGAGTGTACAATTGACATTGATGCCTGAAGCAATTTCCATCGATAAAGCTGAAGCCATTGAAGAAAAATGGACGGCATTTATGAATGTCCGTGATAATGTCTTAAAAGCATTAGAAGAAGCTCGTAACCAGAAAGTTATCGGGAAATCACTGAACGCAAAAGTAATGGTATATGTAAATGAAGAAACAAAGAATCTGCTTGAGAGCATCGAAGAGAGCTTTGAACAGTTATTCATCGTATCCGAGTTTGAAATCGCTGGCGATGTGGCAAGTGCCCCAGCAGAAGCGGTAAAACTTGAGGATATTGCTATTCTTGTAACAAAAGCAGAAGGTGAAACGTGTGAACGTTGCTGGAATGTTTCAAAAGAAGTTGGCCAAGTGGAAGAACATTCAACACTTTGCCCACGCTGTGCAACTGTCGTGAAAGAGCATTATGTGAATCAATAATTTAAAAGGAGGGCCGGTTCCCATTAGATGAGGGAACCGGCCTTTTTCATGGAAAATGGTATCTAGTGTGTGAAACAGCAAAATCATTTGCGAAAATAAATTGTTTCCTTATAAAGGAAAAGAGCACCTTTTCAGCCCAAGTTTATACACGTGCTGATTAAGGTCTTCTGTTTTTCGGATTAGTCATTATTTCTAGTTTATGCTACAATTCAAAAGTGAAGATTTGATTAGTTTGGGGGAAAAAATGTGTTTTATTACTTAATTGCCCTTTTGGTCATAGCTTTCGATCAGCTGACAAAATGGATGATTGTGAAAAAAATGGAGTACGGAGAAAGCATTGAAATTATTGAAAACCTTCTATATATCACCTCGCATCGTAACCGTGGGGCCGCATGGGGAATTCTACAAGGTCAAATGTGGTTTTTCTACATCATCACCATCGCTGTCATTATTGGACTTGTCTATTATATTCAGAAAATGGCGAAGGAAAGCAGTTTGCTTGGAGTTGCACTTGCGCTTATGCTAGGCGGTGCGATTGGTAATTTTATCGACCGTGTTGTTCGTCAGGAAGTAGTCGATTTCGTTCATACCTATATATTCAGCTATAGTTTCCCGGTATTTAATGTTGCTGATGCTGCGCTTTCAATTGGTGTCGGACTGCTCGTGATTCATATGTTTTTAGAAGAAAAAAACGCTAAGGAGAAAGATAATGGATAAAAGGTTATACAGCATCGATGAAACACTAAAAGGCGTTAGGATTGATAAGGCTCTTTCCACTTTAAATGAGGAATGGTCACGTACTCAAGTCCAGCAATGGATTAAAGATGACCATGTTTTAGTAAATGGGTCTGCTATAAAAACGAATTACAAATGTATTACAGGCGATACAATAGAAGTAACGATTCCTGAACTTGAGGAATTGGATGCAGTCGCTGAAGAAATGAATTTGGACATCTATTATGAAGATGCAGATGTGCTGGTTGTTAATAAACCGAGTGGTATGGTTGTCCACCCCGCACCAGGACATGTATCAGGTACACTTGTAAATGGATTGATGGCTCACTGCCAAGATCTTTCTGGAATCAACGGTGTAATGCGTCCAGGTATCGTTCACCGAATCGATAAAGATACATCAGGTTTATTAATGGTTGCTAAAAATGATATGGCGCATGAAAAGCTTGTTCAGCAACTGGTTGATAAAACTGTTACTCGTAAGTACCAAGCTGTAGTTCATGGGGTTATTCCACATGACTTCGGAACGATTGATGCTCCAATTGGGCGTGATAAAAAAGAACGCCAAAGCATGACGGTGACAGACTCTAACTCCAAAAACGCTGTAACTCATTTTCGTGTCATCGAACGTTTCACTGCTTTTACTTTGGTGGAATGTCAGCTTGAAACAGGAAGAACTCATCAAATCCGTGTTCATATGAAATATATCGGGTTCCCGCTTGCAGGAGATCCAAAATATGGTCCGAAGAAGACATTGAATTTAGATGGACAAGCATTGCACGCTGGTCTACTTGGTTTCATCCATCCTCGTACAAATGAGTATATGGAATTCGAAGCACCAGTTCCGGAAGAGTTCGAGAATCTAATTAATCAATTACGTAGAAGTAAGGATTGACAATAAAGTTTTTATGATATATTATAATAATAACTTAATGAGAACCTTTAACACAGTCCAGAGAGACTGAGAAGGAAACGGATACGCTAAATGGGATAATTGTACCCATAGCGATATAATCCTCACGCCTTCTTGGTGTGAGGATTTTTTGTTAAAGGGGACCAATCAGATGAAAGAAATCGGGGTGGCCAACATGTTGAATGAGAAAGCAATAGTACTTGATGAACAGGCCATTAGCAGAGCCTTGACGAGAATTGCCCATGAGATTATTGAGAAAAATAAGGGGATTGAGGATTGCGTCTTAATTGGAATTCGTACACGCGGAATTTTCCTGGCTGACCGACTTGCAAAGCGCATCAATCAAATAGAAGGTAAAGAAATTCAGTTAGGTGAACTTGATATTACACTTTACCGCGATGACCTATCGAAAAATACAAATGATGGTGAACCGGTCGTAAAAGGTTCAGATATTCCAGTCAATATTAGCGATAAGAAAGTGATTTTAGTAGATGATGTTCTCTTTACCGGTAGAACCGTTAGGGCGGCAATGGATGCACTTGTAGATCTGGGAAGACCTTCACAAATCCAGCTCGCAGTATTAGTTGACAGAGGACATAGGGAGTTGCCGATCCGTGCAGATTTCGTTGGGAAGAACGTTCCAACATCACAATCGGAAAAAATTACCGTTACTTTAACAGAAGTAGATGAAGTAGATCAAGTCACTATACTAGAAAAATAAACAACAACATGAAAATTAAATAAGACCCTTTTAAAGACAGTCCAGAGAGGCTGGCAAAGGGGAGTCAATCGGGAGAGTTGTGCCTATGCATAGGCCATCCGCCTTCTGAGAAACCCTCTTTGTATATATTGCAAAGAGGGTTTTTGCAGTTTTGATGCAATTTTCATGAGGGGGATACGAATATGGAAGAAATAAAAAGTGACGTCGTACTTGATGTTGAAGACGTACCTAGAGTTGGCCAGTGGATTACATTAAGTATCCAGCACCTATTCGCAATGTTCGGTGCAACGGTGTTAGTGCCATTTCTAGTCGGGTTAAGCCCGGCTGTAGCACTGGTTTCAAGTGGATTAGGAACACTTTCATACTTATTGATTACCAAAGGTCAGATTCCTGCTTACCTTGGTTCATCTTTCGCCTTCATCACGCCAATTATACTGGCAAAGGGGCTGGGCGGACCGGAAGCGGCAATGATCGGCTGTTTTGCAGCAGGGTTCATATATGGGATAATCGCCTTGATTATCCAAAAAGTCGGGTTACGCTGGTTAATGAATTTGCTTCCTCCGGTTGTGGTTGGCCCAGTTATCATTGTAATCGGGTTAAGCCTCGCTGGAACGGCCGTAGACATGGCGATGTATGATCCGCAAAAAAATTACAGTGTCACATATATTATAATAGCGCTAATAACTTTAGCGGTAACCATTATCTGTAACGTTTTCTTTAAAGGATTCATTAACTTAATTCCTATTTTAATGGGAATTATAGTTGGCTACAGCTGTTCAGCAGTTGCGGGAATTATAGATTATGAACCAATTAAATCTGCACAATGGTGGGAAATGCCGAAATTCATGTTTCCTTATATAACCTATACACCAATCTTCTCATGGGAAGTCATTGCCATCATGGTCCCTGTGGCCGTCGTCACACTATCAGAACATATCGGCCACCAGATGGTACTGAGTAAAGTAGTTGGCAGAAACTTTTTGGAAAAGCCTGGTTTACATCGATCCATCCTAGGGGATGGAGCCGGAATTATGATTGGTTCCCTTATCGGTGGGCCACCACTAACATCATATGGTGAAAATATTGGGGTCCTGACGATGACAAAGGCATTTAGCGTGTATATCATCGGTGGAGCTGCTTTAACTGCAATCGTCTTTGGCTTTAACGGTAAAATTTCAGCAGTCATCAGCTCGATTCCTACAGCTGTGATGGGTGGAATATCAATCTTACTTTTCGGTATCATCGCTTCAAGCGGATTAAGGATGCTGATTGATAATAAAGTTGATTTTGATAAAAAACGCAACCTGATGATAGCATCAGTCATCCTGGTACTTGGAATCGGCGGAGCGTTTGTACAATTATCGGAGACGGTATCGCTATCCGGAATGGCACTTTCAGCGATTGTTGGAATCTTGCTTAACTTGATATTACCGGACAGAGAAAAAATTTCCGGAGACATCTTTGAAAAATAAGTCAAACTGTATCACACAATAGATCACCTTTTAAAAGAAGTCCAGAGAGGCTTGAAAGGGTGTTGCTGTAAAGACAAATGAGAACGAACGGGAAAAAAGGCCCTAGTTCTTGCAAGTCTTTATAACCTACACCCTGTCCTTAATGGCGGGGTGTTTTTTTTACCCCGCATCACAACAAATTGTGAAAGGAGCAGGATCAATGAAAAGATTATTGACGATGAATGAATTGACCATAACTGAAATTGAAAAAATTCTACAAGACGCAGAGGGGTTTGCCAATGGAACGAGCTGGAACCCCAAACAGCAGACCATGGTTGCCAATCTATTCTTTGAACCAAGCACACGTACGAAATCAAGCTTTGAAATGGCTGAAAGAAAATTAGGTCTTGAGGTCATCCCTTTTGATGCCGGGACATCATCCGTTTTAAAAGGAGAAACCTTATATGACACAGCAAAAACGTTTGAATCAATCGGTGTCAATGCCTTAATTATCCGCCATGAACAGGATAATTACTTTGATGAACTAAAAGAGAAACTCAACATCCCAATAATCAATGCAGGTGATGGCTGTGGAAATCATCCAACGCAGTCATTGCTAGACTTATTGACGATAAAACAAGAGTTTAAAAGTTTTTTCGGTCTGAAGATTGCAATAATTGGGGACGTAATGCATAGCAGGGTGGCAAAATCGAATGCAGAAGCCTTAACTCGTCTAGGAGCGAATGTCGTATTTTCAGGTCCGCCTGAATGGTTTGATAGAAACAACAGCTTAGGAAGATATGAAGATATCGATCAAGCGATAGCGACATCAGATGTGGTTATGTTACTTCGAATTCAGCACGAAAGACACGATGAAAAATACGATCCGGCAAATGGGGATTATTTGGAAAGATTCGGTTTAACCAAACACCGTGAAAAAAATATGAAACCGGGTGCGATCATCATGCATCCTGCACCAATAAATCGCGGCGTTGAAATTGACAGTGATTTAGTCGAATGTAGCCGTTCAAGAATTTTTAAACAAATGCAAAATGGTGTGTTTATTAGAATGGCTGTATTAAAAAATGTGCTAGAACAATTTGAGGGAGGAATCATCCATGAAAACTGTCATCAAAAATGGAGTATTGCTAGATAATCAAAATTCATTCAAGAAAGCAGATATTGAAATAGAAGGAAAAATCATCACGAAAATCGGAGAGAACTTGGCAACAGAAAATTGTAAAGTAGTAGATGCCAAAGGATTACTTATTACACCAGGATTTATTGACCTGCATATCCATTTACGCGAGCCAGGCGGCGAGCATAAAGAAACAATAGCAACTGGAACGCTTGCAGCAGCTAGAGGTGGTTTTACCACTGTAGCGGCAATGCCTAATACAAGACCTGTTCCTGATACAAAAGAAAATCTCGAAGCACTTAACCGGAAAATTGAAGAAACAGCACATGTTCGTGTATTGCCTTATGCATCCATCACGATTAGAGAGGCTGGCAAAGAACTGACTGACTTTTCTTCTTTAAAACAAACTGGGGCTTTCGCCTTTACTGACGACGGCGTTGGAATCCAAGAAGCCGGGATGATGCTGGCTGCGATGAAACAGGCTGCCGCTCAAGATATGGCCATTGTTGCTCATTGTGAAGATAATAGTTTAATCAATAAAGGCTCTGTGCATGAAGGAAGATACTCCAAAGAACAGGGAATCAATGGAATCCCATCTGTATGCGAAGCTGTACATATAGCCAGGGATATCCTGCTTGCGGAAGCAGCGGACTGTCATTATCATGTCTGTCACATTTCTACGAAAGAATCGGTGAGAACTGTAAGAGATGCCAAACGTGCTGGTATCCGGGTCACAGCGGAAGTTACACCTCATCACTTATTACTGTGTGAAGATGATATCCCAGGACTTGATACGAATTATAAAATGAACCCGCCTTTAAGAGGACGAGAAGATCGTGACGCTTTGATAGAAGGGCTCCTGGACGGAACAATCGATTTTATTGCTACAGATCATGCTCCGCATACAGCTGAGGAAAAAGCTCAAGGGATGCAGCTAGCTCCTTTTGGAATTGTGGGACTAGAAACGGCCTTCCCGCTGCTTTACACAGAATTAGTCAAAAAGGACGTAATCACCTTAAAGCAATTGGTGGACTTCATGACCATCAAACCATCTGAAAGCTTCTCACTTCCTTATGGACATCTAATGGAGGGTGCATTAGCGGATATCGTATTAATCGATTTGGATACGGAAAAAGAAATTAATAGAGAAGAGTTTGCATCAAAAGGAAAGAATACACCTTTTAATGAAAAGAAATGCTACGGCTGGCCAGTTATGACGATTGCAGAAGGAAAAACAGCTTGGGAAAAAGGACGTGTTCAAGGATGAAAAGACAGCTTATTTTAGAAGATGGAACGGTATTCCTCGGAGAAGCATTCGGAGGGGACGTAGAAAAAATAGGTGAAGTTGTTTTTAACACAGGGATGACAGGATATCAGGAGATTTTATCTGATCCATCTTATTGCGGCCAAATAGTTACGCTAACTTACCCTTTAATCGGGAACTACGGAATAAACCGAGATGACTTTGAATCTATCAATCCAGCGATATCAGGGTTCGTCGTTAAGGAAACAGCTGATCTTCCTTCCAACTGGCGCAACCAATTATCTCTTGATGAATATTTGAAAATGAAGAACATACCAGGTATAAGTGGAATCGATACAAGAAAGCTGACAAGAATCATCAGGAAATCAGGTGCACTTAAAGGAGCGCTCTGCAACATCAATAAAGATGCTGCAGAGGTTGTTTCCCAGCTAAAAGCAACGGTGATTCCTTCTAATCAAGTGAAGCAGGTTTCAACAAAAGCTGCCTACTCAAGTCCTGGAAGAGGCCCGCGAGTTGTTCTTGTTGACTATGGTATGAAGCATGGTATTTTACGCGAGTTGACGAAGCGTGGTTGTGATGTTGTGGTTGTACCTTATAACGTTACAGCAAAGGAAGTGCTGCAATATCATCCCGATGGAGTGATGCTTTCAAACGGTCCTGGAGATCCGAAAAGTGTTCAGGAAACGCTTGAAATGATACGTATAGTACAGAAAGAAGTACCGTTATTTGGAATTTGCCTGGGTCATCAGTTATTCGCGCTGGCTAACGGTGCAGATACAGCAAAATTGAAATTTGGACATCGAGGATCTAATCATCCGGTTAAAGACCTTCGTACTGGAAAAGTATCCATCACTTCTCAAAATCATGGATATACAGTCGAGGAGCTTTCCGTTGAAAACACTGACCTTGTTGTGACACATACAGCATTAAATGACAATACAATTGAAGGCTTACGCCATAAAGAATATCCGGCTTTCACAGTTCAATATCACCCGGAGGCTTCACCTGGTCCGGAAGACGCCAACTACTTATTCAATGAATTTTTACAAATGATTGAAGCTGCAACTACTAAGGGGGAAAAAACATGCCAAAACGCACAGATATAAAAAGCATCCTAGTAATTGGTTCTGGTCCAATCGTCATCGGCCAGGCTGCTGAGTTCGATTATGCAGGAACTCAAGCATGTATTGCCTTAAAGGAAGAGGGTTACCGAGTAATCCTAATTAACTCAAACCCTGCCACAATCATGACAGACAGCGAAATGGCGGATGCGGTATATATTGAGCCGATCACTCTTGAATTTGTCAGCAAAATCATCCGTAAAGAGCGTCCTGATGCTCTACTTCCGACTCTAGGAGGACAAACTGGTTTGAACATGGCTGTTGAACTGGCCGATGCAGGGATTTTGGAAGAATGCAATGTGCAGATTCTTGGTACGAAGCTTTCCGCTATCCAACAAGCAGAAGACCGTGATTTGTTCCGGACCCTGATGAACGACCTTGGGGAACCTGTTCCAGATAGCGACATTATTCATAATTTGGATGAGGCTTATAAGTTCGTGGAACGAGTCGGCTATCCAGTTATCGTTCGCCCAGCCTTTACACTAGGTGGAACAGGCGGCGGGATTTGTGAAAACGAAGAGCAGTTAATCGAGATTGTTGAAGGTGGTCTAAAAAGCAGCCCGGTTCATCAATGTCTGCTTGAGAAGAGTATTGCCGGTTTCAAAGAAGTGGAATATGAAGTGATGCGTGATTCCAATGACAATGCAATTGTCGTTTGTAATATGGAAAACTTTGATCCTGTGGGAGTACATACAGGTGACTCTATTGTTGCAGCACCAAGCCAAACGTTAAGTGACAGAGAGTATCAAATGCTTAGAAATACGTCTTTGAAGATTATCCGCGCTTTGAAAATTGAAGGCGGATGTAATGTTCAGCTTGCTTTAGATCCAAACAGCTATCAGTATTATGTCATTGAAGTTAACCCAAGGGTCAGCCGTTCGTCAGCACTTGCTTCAAAAGCGACGGGATATCCGATTGCAAAGCTTGCGGCTAAGATAGCGGTTGGCTTGACGCTTGATGAAATGATGAACCCGGTTACTGGCAAAACATATGCCAGCTTTGAACCAGCGCTTGACTATGTTGTCACGAAAATTCCACGCTGGCCTTTTGATAAGTTCGAAAGCGCCAACCGTAGACTCGGTACACAAATGAAAGCGACGGGAGAAGTCATGGCAATCGGTCGTACATTCGAAGAATCAATTTTAAAAGCTGTGCGCTCCCTTGAAGCAGGACTTTATCATCTCGAGTTGAACGACGAGTTCGAGGATGAAAAAATAGAAAAAAGGATTCGGAAAGCAGGAGATGAGCGGTTATTTTATATCGGTGAAGCACTTAGAAGAGGCAAAACAATCGAAACCATTCACGAATGGAGCCAAATCGATTTATTCTTCCTGCATAAGCTGAAAAAGATTATCGACTTTGAAAAAGAGCTTCGTGAACATTCATTCGATTGTGAAGTCCTGCAGAAGGCTAAGGAACTTGGTTTTTCTGATAAAACGATTGCAGATATATGGGAAGTTTCTGAAAAGAAAATTTATGAATATCGGAAACAACAAGGAATTGTACCGGTTTATAAAATGGTCGATACATGCGCAGCGGAATTCGAATCGGAAACACCATATTTTTACGGAACATACGAAGATGAAAATGAATCAATTGTTACAGATAAGAAAAGTGTCATTGTACTAGGATCGGGTCCAATACGGATTGGACAGGGGGTAGAGTTTGACTATGCGACCGTCCATTCAGTCTGGGCCATCAAAGAGGCAGGCTATGAAGCGATTATCATCAACAACAATCCGGAAACGGTTTCGACGGATTTCAGTATATCTGACAAGCTTTATTTCGAACCATTAACACTTGAAGATGTGATGCATGTTATCGATTTGGAAAAACCAGAAGGTGTAATCGTCCAATTTGGTGGCCAGACTGCAATCAACCTTGCAGATGGTCTTGTTGAAAGAGGAGTGAAGATCCTAGGTACTTCTCTAGAAGACTTGGATCGTGCGGAGAATCGTAATAAATTTGAAAGTGCTCTTAAGGATTTAGGAATTCCGCAGCCAAAAGGTAAAACCGCTACATCTGTCAATGAAGCTATCGTCATAGCTGAAGATATCGGCTATCCGGTTTTAGTAAGACCTTCGTATGTTCTCGGAGGAAGAGCAATGGAAATCGTCTATAAACAAGAAGAATTGCTGCATTACATGAAAAATGCAGTGAAAATCAATCCGGATCATCCTGTCCTGATTGACCGTTACTTAACGGGGAAAGAGGTCGAAGTCGACGGGATTTCTGATGGCGAAACGGTCGTTATTCCTGGAATCATGGAGCACATCGAGCGGGCAGGTGTCCACTCCGGTGATTCGATTGCCGTCTACCCTCCGCAAAGCTTAACGGAAAAACAAAAAGAAGTGATCATCGATTACACGACTAGATTGGCAAAAGGTTTGAATATTATCGGTCTATTGAACATTCAATATGTCATCAGTAATGACGAAGTGTATGTCATTGAAGTAAATCCGCGTTCTAGTCGCACGGTTCCATTCTTAAGTAAGATTACCAACGTGCCGATGGCGAACTTGGCCACGAAGGTCATTTTAGGACACTCTCTTGAAAGCCAGGGCTACCAATCCGGTTTAGTTCCGGAACAAAGCGGGGTCTTTGTAAAAGTGCCGGTCTTCTCATTTGCAAAATTAAGAGGTGTGGACATTTCACTCGGACCTGAAATGAAATCGACTGGTGAAGTAATGGGGAAAGACAGCACACTTGAAAAGGCTTTATACAAAGGGCTTGTTGCTTCCGGCTTCAAAATTCAAGGTCACGGTTCGGTCTTGTTAACGATATCGGATAAAGATAAGCAAGAAGCACTATTGCTGGCAAGACGTTTTCATAATATTGGCTTCAAGTTGATTGCCACAAGCGGAACCGCCGCCCTGTTGGAGCAATCTGGTATCCCAACTGCGGTTGTTGGTAAGATTGGTGAAGAGGGAAGAAACCTTTTGGATGTTATCCGAAATGGGGACGCACAATTCGTCATCAATACTTTGACGAAAGGGAAACAGCCGGAACGAGATGGTTTTAGAATACGTCGCGAATCTGTTGAAAATGGAGTGACATGTCTGACATCCCTGGATACAGCAGAAGCTATTTTAAGAGTGATTGAATCCATGACCTTTTCGGCAGAAGCCATGGGGAAAACAGAAAAAAGTCGTGAGGTGAGCTATACATGATCAAGAAGGAAACGATGAAGGTGTTGACTCATAAAGAACTGGCTCCATCCATATTTGAACTTACCTTACAAGGTGAATTAGTTTCAGAAATGAAGCAACCTGGCCAGTTTGTACACGTAAAGACAACTGAAGGCAACGAGCCTTTGTTAAGACGCCCGATTTCGATTTCTTCTTATAACAGTAGTGAAAAACAGTTCACGATGATATACCGGGCTGAAGGGAAAGGAACGACGCTGTTGTCACAGCGTAAGCAGGCTGAAGCTGTAGATATCCTTGGTCCGCTTGGAAACGGCTTTCCAGTTCATGAAGCGAATAAGGGAGAAACAGCTCTGTTGGTTGGTGGTGGGATAGGTGTCCCACCTCTGTATCAGTTATCGCAAATGTTGGTTGCTAAAGGTGTTAGGGTAATACATGTGCTAGGCTTCCAAACGAAGTCTGCCATTTTTTACGAAAAAGAGTTTAGTAAATTAGGTGATACCTATATTGCCACAGTAGATGGAACGTATGGAACAAAAGGTTTTGTTACGACAGTGATTGACAAGTTGGATACGGAGTTTGAAACTATCTTTTCCTGCGGGCCAACTCCAATGCTAAAAGCATTGGAAGCAGGTTATAGTGAAAAAAAGCTTTACCTGTCCCTTGAAGAAAGGATGGGCTGCGGAATTGGTGCTTGTTTTGCCTGCGTGTGTCATACAGGAGATGATCCGAATGGTTTCAGTTACAAAAAAGTATGCAGCGACGGACCCGTATTCCGGGCAGGAGAGGTGGTATTATGAGCAGACTTTCAGTTGAGTTACCAGGATTACACCTGAAAAATCCTGTCATGCCAGCATCTGGTTGCTTTGGATTTGGACGTGAATACAGCCAGTTTTTCAACTTGGATGTACTGGGAGCAATTATGATTAAAGCGACAACTCCGGAGCCGCGGTTCGGTAATCCAACCCCGCGTGTTGCGGAAACCTCTTCGGGAATGCTGAACGCGATTGGTTTACAAAACCCGGGTTTGTCTAAAGTAATCAATGAAGAACTGGACTGGCTAAGTGGGTATGATGTTCCTATCATCGCTAACGTTGCGGGATCCCAAATAGCTGATTATGTAAAAGTTGCTAGTAACATCAGTAAGGTGGGAAATGTGAAGGCTCTTGAGTTGAATATCTCTTGTCCAAATGTAAAAGAAGGTGGCATAGCTTTTGGTACGGTTCCAGAAGTTGCAAAAGAGGTAACCAAGGCAGTCAAGGAAGTCTCCTCGGTGCCTGTTTATGTGAAGCTTTCTCCAAATGTCAGCGATATTGTGGAAATGGCCAAAGCGGTTGAAGAAGGCGGTGCCGACGGGCTGACAATGATCAATACACTAGTCGGTATGCGTTTGGATTTAAAAACAGGTCGACCGATTCTTTCGAACAAAACTGGTGGGTTATCGGGTCCTGCGATAAAACCAGTTGCTCTCCGGATGATTTATGAGGTAAGCCAGCAAGTATCGATTCCAATCATTGGAATGGGTGGAATCGCTTCAGCGGAAGATGTTATTGAGTTCTTCTACGCAGGTGCGAGCGCTGTTGCAGTAGGAACCGCTAACTTCGTGGATCCGTTTGTATGCCCAACCATCATTGAAGAATTGCCTAATCTACTGGATGAGCTAGGGTTTGATCATATTTCACAATGTACCGGAAGGAGCTGGAAGCAGAATGAAGCAGTCGCTAATTATCGCGCTTGACTTTCCCAACCTAATTCAAACAGAACAATTTTTAAAACAGTTTTCATCTGAAAAACTAGCTGTAAAAGTGGGGATGGAATTATTTTATCAGAATGGACCGTCAATTATTTCTTACGTAAAAGAACAAGGCCACGATGTGTTTTTAGACTTAAAGCTTCATGATATTCCGAACACTGTCAAGAAGGCGATGACAGGTCTGGCAGCTTTAGGCGCTGACATGGTAAATGTCCATGCGGCAGGTGGCCAAAATATGATGGAAGCAGCTCTGGAAGGTCTGGATAGTGGTACAGCTGCAGGGAAAAAACGTCCAATATGTATAGGGGTTACACAGCTTACAAGCACATCACAGGAACAAATGAATCTTGATCAAAACATTGCCGGCTCTCTAGAGGATTCGGTGCTTCATTATGCGAAGCTTACTCAGCAGGCCGGATTAGACGGCGTTGTTTGTTCGTCGCATGAAGTGAAGACAATACATGAACGTATCAGCCGGGAATTTTTAACGGTCACACCTGGCATCCGAAATGCAGGTGGCCAAACACACGATCAAGAAAGAATTGCAACGCCTGAACAGGCAAGAATTTTTGGAGCTGATGCCATCGTTGTAGGTAGAGCGATAACAGGGGCGAAAGATCCATTAACAGCATACTTAGAAATGAAAGCAGCCTGGGAGGGAATATCATGTTAAACCAAACTATAGCCGAACATCTATTAGAAATTAAAGCAGTGTACCTACAGCCTAATGAACCATTCACATGGGCTTCTGGAATTAAATCCCCTATTTACTGCGATAACCGCTTAACCCTTTCTTACCCTGAGGTTCGCAATGAAATTGCAGAAGGATTGAAAGTATTAATTGAACAGCATTTCCCTGAGGCTCAATTGATTGCCGGTACTGCAACGGCTGGCATTCCGCATGCGGCTTGGGTAAGCGAAAAGTTAAATGCACCAATGTGCTATGTTCGCTCCAAAGCGAAGGAGCACGGAAAGGGCAATCAAATTGAAGGTCGCGTTATGCCAGGACAAAAAGTGGTTGTTGTGGAAGATTTGATTTCAACCGGTGGCAGTGTAATTACGGCTGTTAACGCGCTTAAAGAAGCTGGCTGTGATGTCCTTGGGGTCGTTTCTATCTTTTCTTACGAACTGGAAAAGGGAAAAGAAAAGTTCCATGCTGAAGGCATTATGAACTATTCATTAAGTGACTATTCTACCTTAATCAAAGTCGCTAACGAAAAAGGCTACATCACAGAAGGCGAACTGGAAAAGCTGAAAAAATGGCGGGAAAACCCGGAAGATACTGCTTGGATTTTAGCATAATAAAAGTGTGTCCCAATCTTGTAGATTGGGACACACTTTCAGACTGTAGACAAACTCGATGAAAATCGAGTTTGTCTACAGTTTTTTTGAGGGTTTTAAAAATTCGAACGTTGATTGGAACGTAGGGCACTC